>NZ_JBRREF010000082.1:0-20798 GCF_056760135.1 Stenotrophomonas sp. STEN023
GCAGAAGCGTTACCGGTGAAGCCCTTGCCGAGCATGGCTCGGCACTACGCTCCCTCCCTTTGCCGAAGGCAAGGGGAAGGTTGGGGAGGGGTTGGCTCTTCGGCTTTTCACGCATTGCCAGCTTCGCGGCTCACGCCGCTCCCCCAAAACGCAGATAGGTGCCCGGTAGTGCCGAGCCATGCTCGGCAGGAGCCTCACCGGTAATGCTTCTGCCGAGCTTGGCTCGGCACTACCTCTGTTCTTGCGCCAGCAGTTGCTTCAGCTGCGCCAGTGTCGCCCGCTGGAGGGGCTTGCCGTCGTCCGCAGAAACCGGCGGCTGCCGCAGCGCATCCTCGGGCAGGACGACCAGCTCGAAGGCGATGCCGTCGGCGGCGAACTCGCAGCCTGGGTAATGCTGTCTGGAGGAGTGCCCGGCCAGGCGCAGTGGCCAGGTGCGCGCTTCGGCGGGAATGCGTTGCTCGTGCAGAAAACGCTGCACCGCATCGGGGTCATCGCAATGCAGGTGCAGGATGACCGGGCTGTCGCTGGTGGCAAGGCCGCTCAGCACTGCGCCGGCCAGGCGTGGCTGGAAGGCCTGCAGGAACTGCATGGCCTGCAGTGCGGACTCGCGATGCGCGCGCAGCGCGCCGGGGTGATTGCTGGAAGCGAAGAGCAGCTGATGCTCGCGCAGTGCCTGCTCGATCTCGCTCAATCGCGGCCACAAGGCTTCGCTGCTGATGCCGAGCTTGCCGGCGGCCTTGCGGCGGGCATGTTCAAGATCGTGGATGCCGCTTTCGGCGATCAGGCGCGCGGCTTCCTGCGCAATCAGCTGCCGCTCGCGGGCGTTGCGCGTGAGGGATTGCGTGGGTGATGACGGCATCGGGCTTTCCCTGTTGGCTGCTGGCCCGATTGTAGGCAGGCGGCGGGGCTTTCGCCCGGCCGCCTGCTGGATGGATCAGAAGATATCGAATGCCGCGTCGTCGGTAGCGTGGTCCTGCTGGCCGAAGTCGAACTCCTGGACGCGATCCAGATCTTCTGTCTTGACCCATTCCGTGGCGCCGTTGAGGGTCGCCTGGACCATGCCCGAAGGCGGGTCATTCTTGGCGATCGGCACATCCTTCAGGGCCACGCGCATGTAGTCGATCCAGATTGGCAGCGCTGCCTTGCCGCCGTATTCGCGGTAGCCGAGTGAGCGGAAGTCGTCGCGGCCGACCCATACAGTGGTTGCCAACGGGCCACCGAAGCCGGAGAACCAGGCGTCGCGGTGGTCATTGGTGGAGCCGGTCTTGCCGCCCACGTCCTCGCGGCCCAATACCTTGGCCGCGGTGCCGGTACCGCGCTGGACCACGTCGCGCATCATCGATACCAGCTGGTAAGCGGTGCGCTCGTCGATGGCGCGCGGTGCGGTGCGGGCGTTCGGGTTGACCGGCTTCGCCGGTTCAACGGCTTCGGGCTTGGTTTCCGCAGGCTTGGCGGCGACCGGGGCCGGTGCAGCCTCGGCGCCAAAGTTGAAACCGTCCACCACCTGGCTGACCGGTGCCGCGCCCGCAGTGGAGGTGCCACCGCAGCCGCGGCAGGCCATCGCCGGGTTTTCCTTGAAGATCACATTGCCGTCGCGGTCCTTGATCTCATCGACGATCCAGGTGTCCACGCGCGAGCCGCCATTGGCGAACACGGCGTAGCCGCGGGCCACCGACAGCGGCGTCAGCGAGGCGGTGCCGAGCGACATTGACAGGTTCGGCGGCAACTCGGCTTCCTGGAAGCCGAACTCGCTGATGTACTTGCGTGCGTAGTCCACGCCCATGCTGTCGAGCAGGCGCACCGAGACCAGGTTGCGCGATTGCACCAACGCCTCGCGCAGGCGCATCGGGCCGCGGAAGCCGCCGCCATCGTTCTGCGGCTGCCAGGTCTTGCCGCGGCGGTCGCGGAACACCACTGGTGCATCCAGCACGATCGAGGCCGGGTTGAAGCCCTTGTCGAACGCGGCCGCGTAGATGAATGGCTTGAAGCTGGAGCCGGGCTGGCGACGTGCCTGGGTGGCGCGGTTGAACTTGTTGCCGGCAAAGCTGAAGCCACCGACCAGGGCGCGCAATGCGCCGCTCTCGGCATCCACCGAGACCAGGGCGCTCTGTCCGCGCGGAATCTGGTCGATCAGCCACTCGCCTTCCTTCGCACCGGCGCGCACGCGGATCATGTCGCCGCGGGTGACCAGCTTGGCCGGGCTGCGGTTGGTCCAGCGGCTGGATGCCACCGGCAGCACCAGTTCGCTGCGGTCGGCCAGCACCACGGTGATGCCACCATCGGCGTTGAGTGAGGAGACCACGGCCGCCTGCATGCCCGCCTGCGTCGGGACGCTGGCGATATGCCGGGCCAGTGCGGTGTTGTCGGCATCGGCGGCAACGTCGAAGTGCTGCTCCACGCCGTGCCAGCCATGGCGGTGGTCGTAAGTGATCAGACCGTCGCGCACTGCGGTGTTGGCGGCGTCCTGCAACTGGCCATTGATGGTGGTGGTGACGTGGTAGCCCTTGTTGAGCACATCGCCGCCGTACTTGGCGATCATTTCCTGGCGCACCAGCTCGGCCACGTACGGGGCATAGACCTGCACCGGCGGCTCGTGCGGGCTGGCATGCATGGCCACCGCCTTGGCGGCATCAGCCTCGGCCTGGGTGACGTAGCCGAGGTCGGCCATGCGCTGCAGCACATAGTTGTCGCGGCGCTGGCGCGCGCGCTCGGGGTTGCTCAGTGGATTGCCGCTGGAAGGGAACTTGGGGATGCCGGCCAGCGAGGCCATTTCGTCCAGGTCGAGTTCGGCAAGTTTCTTGCCGTAGTAGTACTCGGCGGCGGCACCGATGCCGTAAGCGCGGTTACCGAAGAAGCTCTTGTTGAGGTACAGCTCGAAGATCTCGTCCTTGCTGAGCTCGCTTTCAATTTTGCGGGCAAGCAGGATCTCGGCGAACTTGCGGGTGTAGCTGACCTCACTGCTCAGGAAGAATTGCCGCGCAACCTGCTGCGTAATGGTCGATCCGCCGGGTACACCGTCCTTGGAGCCGCTGCGGGCGATCAACCATACGGCGCGGGCAATACCTTTGTAGTCGATGCCGTCGTGCTGGTAGAAACGGGCGTCTTCGGTGGCCAGGAAGGCCTGCTTCAGGCGCTCCGGAACGTCCTTCATCTGTATGGGGTAGCGGCGGGTCTCGCCGAATACCGCCATCAATTTCCCTTCGTTATCATAGACATACATCGGCTCCTGCAACTCAACATTGCGCAGCGCCTGTACGTCCGGGAGCTTGGACGAGACAACGTAATAGAGCGAACCAATGGCGATGGCGCCGACCAGAGAGAAGGCGACGAAGAGGGCCAGCAGCCAGCGCAGCCAGCGACGAAAACGTGGCATCCAGAAGTCCCGATTGCGGTTTTTGTAGCCGCAGAGTATAGATTACGCAGGGGAGCGGCTGGGGCCGCGTCCTGGGGAGAGCAAATGAGATACAGCTGGGCGACGTGATGCAGATCGCGTCTCGCATTCCGGATGGTTGCCATTTGCTGAAAAAACGTTATTAATGCGCCGACGCAAGACTTGCGTCCAAGTGCCCGTCGGCAGGGGAGAATCCGTGGGGCTTATCCCAAAGAGTCAGACGCCCATCATTGGCGTCGACATCAGTTCGACTGCGGTCAAGCTATTGCAGCTTTCCCGCAGCGGTAACCGTTTCCGCGTGGAACACTACGCCGTGGAACCTCTTCCGCCGAATGCGGTGGTGGAGAAAAACATTGTCGAAGTCGAAGCCGTTGGCGAAGCGATTCGTCGGGCTGTCGCGCGTTCAGGCAGCAAGGCCAAGGGGGCGGCCGCCGCTGTTGCAGGCTCTGCGGTGATCACCAAGGTGATCCCGATGCCAGCAGATCTGGACGAGAACGACTTGGAGGCCCAGGTCGAATTGGAGGCGGTGAACTACATCCCGTACCCAATCGACGAAGTGAACCTCGATTTCGAAGTGCTGGGTCCAGTGCCGAACAATCCGGAAATGGTGCAGGTACTGTTGGCCGCATCGCGTTCCGAGAACGTGGAGCTGCGCCAGTCCGCACTGGAGCTGGGTGGCCTGACCGCCAAGGTGATGGATGTGGAAGCGTTCGCTATCGAGAACGCCTTTGCATTGGTTGCCAGCGAGTTGGCTGTACCCAGTGATGGCGTGGTGGCGCTGGTCGATATCGGCGCGACCATGACCACGCTCAACGTGTTGCGCGGCGGCCGTAGCCTGTATAGCCGCGAACAGGTGTTCGGCGGCAAGCAGCTCACCGACGAGGTGATGCGCCGCTACGGCCTGAGCTACGAGGAAGCAGGTCTGGCCAAGCGCCAGGGCGGCTTGCCGGAGAGCTACGACGTCGAGGTGCTGGAGCCGTTCAAGGAAGCGACAGTGCAGCAGATCAGCCGCCTGTTGCAGTTCTTCTACGCTGGCAGTGAGTTCAATCGTGTCGACCACATCGTCCTGGCCGGCGGCTGTGCGGCCCTGATCGGTCTGCCGACCATGGTTGAAGAACAGTTGGGCGTGGCGACATCGGTGGCCAATCCCTTGGCGCAGATGACGCTGGGGCCCAAGGTCCAGGCCCATGCCCTGAACCAGGATGCGCCGGCGTTGATGATCGCGACGGGTCTGGCCATGAGGGGGTTTGACTGATGGCACGGATCAACCTATTGCCGTGGCGCGAGGAGCGCCGCAAACAGCGTCAGCGCGAGTTCTACGGGATGCTGGGTTTTGCCGCGCTTAGTGGCGTGGTGCTGTCAGGCTTGCTGTGGTTCTTCTTCAGCCAGCAGATCAGCGGGCAGAACGAGCGTAATGCCTACCTTGAAGCGGAGATCGCCAAGGTCAAGGAGCAGAACAAGGAAATCGATCGCCTGGACGTGCAGAAGAAGCGTCTGCTTGATCGCAAGAAGGTGATCGAGGAGCTGCAGGGCAAGCGTTCGCAGATGGTGCACCTGTTCGATTCGCTGGTACGCACCATTCCTGATGGCGTGGTGTTGACGGCACTCAAGCAGGAAGGCGACACGCTGACCCTGGAAGGCCGCACCCAATCCAATGCGCGCGTCAGTGCATACATGCGCAACCTTGAAACCTCTGGCTGGATGTCCAGCCCGGAGCTGACCATCATCGAGGCGCGCGCGCAGGACGCTGCAGAGAAGTCTGGTGCCGTGGTCGATATCAAGTCGTTGCCGTATGTGTTCACCGTCAAGGTGAAGCTGCCAACGCCTGGCGAGGGCCAGGCCCAGGAAGGAGACCTCGCGGCTGCGGGTGCTGCTCCGGTCGATCCTGCGGCAGTTGCAGCACCAGCGGCTTCAGCTGCCAGTGCGCCAGTGGCTCCGGTGACTGCACCTGCAACACCAGCGGCTCCCAACAATGGGGCTGAGAAGCCCAAGGGCGAGACCGCTCCGGCGGCGCCGGCGCAGAAGGAGGCTCGCTCGTGAGCAAGAAATTCAACGCCAAAGAGCTGGACTTCAACAATATCGGTGCGTGGCCGCGCAACGCGAAAATCGTGTTCTGCGTGTTCCTCTCGTTGCTGATCATCGGCCTGTCCTATCTGCTGGTGGTCAGTGGGCAGCGCGATGAACTGGCCGGTCTGGTTAGCAAGGAATCGACCTTGCGCCAGGAGTTCGAGGACGAGCAGAAGCGCGCGGTCAACCTGGAGCCCTTGAAGCAACAGCTGGCCCAGATGGAACAGGTGCTGCAGCAGATGTTGCGCCAGTTGCCCAGCAAGACCGAAATGCCGGACCTGATCATCGATGTTTCGCAGACTGCGTTGTCCAGCGGTTTGAACAACGAGCTGTTCAAGCCCGGTGACGAAAGCTTGAATGAGTTCTATGCCGAGAAGCCGATCGCCCTGCGCCTGGTAGGCAGCTACCACCAGTTCGGTGCCTTCGTCAGTGGCGTGGCCTCATTGCCGCGCGTGGTCATCCTGACCATGCACGACATCAACCTGAAGCCCAAGGCCGGGCAGGGCGTGATAACGCCGGGCGGTGCCTTGGAGCTGTCCGGTACGGTCAAGACGTATCGCTATCTGGATGACACCGAGTTGGCCGAGCAGGAAAAAGCAGCTGCCGATGCCCAGAAAAAGGGGAGGAAGTGATCATGCGTAAGACTTCTTCTCTCGCACTTGGCATGGTGTGTCTGGCGATGTTGGGCGGCTGCGCCCGCGGCGTCACCAGCACGCCCGGTGACGCGCCCAACCTCGAAAAGTGGACCGCTGACGTGCGTGCGCGTCCGGCCGAGTCGCTGCCGCCGCTGCCGGTGATGCAGCAGTTCGAGACATTCGAGTACTCAGCTCAGGGTCTGCGCGATCCCTTCAGCGATGCCTGGGTTTCCGACGACGGCAACAGCCAGCTGCGGCCCGACCCGAACCGTCGCAAGGAACCGCTTGAAGCGTTTCCGCTCGACAGTCTCGACATGGTCGGCACGATTGGCGGCGGTGCTGGTGCGGTGGCACTGGTGATGGGGCCGGACAAGGTCACCTACCGTGTACGTCCCGGGGTGTACATGGGCCAGAGCGATGGCCGTGTAACTGGCGTGCGCGAAGACGGGATTGAGCTTATTGAACTGGTGCCGGACGGTGCGGGTGGCTGGCTGGAACGCCCAGCCTCGCTTGCACTGGACGATCGTTGATTGATTAGGGGATAGCACGATGACTTTTACCAAAGCCCTGAGCCTGCGTCCCATCCGGCGCCATGCACTGGTCCGCGTCTGCGCCCTGGGAGTGGCGTTGGCAGCGGTGTGCGGCTCTTCTTACGCAGCACAGCCTGTGACGGGTGTCAGCGGCGTAGCCGCGGCCACTCCGCAGGCAGTGAAGGCGGTTTCCGTAACCAAGATCGACTTCAAGCGCGGCGATGATGGTGCCGGGCGGTTGATCATGCAGTTCGATGGCCAGGGCGCAAGCCCGGACCTGCGCAACCAGGGCAACAACGTCGTCATCGACGTTGGCAACGCCATGTTGCCGGCCGAGCTGCAGCGCCCGCTCAATGTCGTGGACTTTGCCACGCCGGTGCAGCGCATCGACGCCAAGCCGTCCGGGCAGGGCTCGCAACTGGTGCTCAGCACCAACGGCGCATTCGATTCGCTGGCCTACCAGACCGGCAATGAGTACGTGGTCGAGATCACTCCGCGCAAGGCCGATGTGGCTACCGGTGCGGTGACCTCGAAGACGGTTGCGCAGGCAGCTGCCACGGTTGCTGCACGTGGTTACAGCGGTCGCCCGGTGACCTTCAACTTCCAGGACGTGCCGGTGCGCACCGTGCTGCAGCTGATCGCCGAGGAATCCAACCTCAATGTGGTGGCGTCCGACACGGTACAGGGCAATGTGACCCTGCGCCTGGTCAACGTGCCGTGGGACCAGGCGCTGGACATCGTGCTGCGTGCCAAGGGCCTGGACAAGCGCCGTGACGGTGGCGTGGTCTGGATTGCGCCGCAGCAGGAGCTGGCCAAGTTCGAGCAGGACAAGGAAGATGCGCGTATTGCGTATGAGAACAAGTCGGACCTGATCACCGACTACGTGCAGATCAACTACCACAGCGCCAACGCCATCTTCAAGGCAATCACCGAGGCCAAGGGTGTAGGCAACTCGGGTTCGGGCGGTTCCGGTGGTTCGGGCGAGAACGAGAACGGCTTCCTGTCACCACGCGGTCGTCTGGTTGCCGATGAGCGCACCAATACCTTGATGATCAGCGATATCCCGAAGAAGGTCGCGCAGATGCGTGAGCTGATCGGGGTAATCGATCGCCCGGTCGACCAGGTGCTGATCGAAGGCCGCATCGTCATCGCCAACGATACGTTTGCCCGTGACCTGGGTGCCAAGTTCGGCATCGGTGGCAAGCGCAATTACAACAACGGCGACAATGAGGCGACCATCGGCAGCTCCGTTACTGCCGGAACCGATGCCAATCGCGGTCTCAACGTCAATCTGCCCGCAGGCACGTTTACCACTGGTGCGGCTCCCAGCCTCGCCTACACGCTGCTGGGTACGAACTTCAACCTGGATCTGGAACTGTCGGCTCTGCAGGAAGAGGGCCGTGGTGAAGTTATTTCCAACCCCCGCATCGTCACCGCCAACCAGCGTGAGGGCGTGATCAAGCAGGGTAAGGAAATCGGCTACGTCACCATTACCGGTGGTACCAGCGGTGTTGCCGCAACCCCGAACGTACAGTTCAAGGAAGTGCTGCTGGAGCTGAAGGTCACCCCGACCATCACCCAGGACAACCGCGTCTTCCTCAACATGAACGTCAAGAAGGATGAGGTCGATCGTTATCTGCCGGTGACTGACTTCGGCGTGGTTCCGATCATCAACCGTCGTGAAATCAACACCGCGGTGTTGGTGGATGATGGCCAGACCGTGGTCATTGGTGGCGTCTACGAGTTCACCGACAAGGAGAGTGTCGCCAAGGTGCCGTTCCTCGGCGATGTTCCGTTCCTCGGCAATTTGTTCAAGAAGCGCGGTCGCAGCAAGGACAAGGCAGAACTGCTGGTGTTCGTGACCCCGAAGATCCTGCGCGTGGCCAAGGCTCCCTGAGTCAAGGCGCCGAATGTCGGCTTGAAGAAGCTGCTCCTGCAAAGGGGCAGCTTTTTTATTGGGCGCTCGCCCGGTCGTATGCGGCTGTTTTCGCTTGTATGTGGCGCGCTCATCGTCAGGACCTGAAGCAACCGCAGCGAGTGCTTGATGCCGATATTCGCGGCGGTGCTGAATCCGGTGGTTGTTTGGGCCAGGAGTCGGGTGCGATTCAGAGGATGTGCGTGGATTGTTTCTGGTTTGATGGCTGGAAATAACGATGCAACTGCGCATCGCCGAGTAGTCCATTCATCGAAGCGCCATGTGCCCGGTTCATCGACTGATGCACGGGTCGATTAACTCGAGATTTGTTCGGTATCAATATCTGCCTTATGCTCGGCACGCCCCGCATGTCACGCGATATCCACGCCGGAGCTGGATTGCCTGGTTGGTCTTCGGTGCGCTTGTGCTTGATGGACAGTATCGCGCGGCTGTTGGCGGCGTTGCATTGCCACTACCAACTTCAAAAGGATCAGTTGATGAAAATCGGATTTTCGTTCTGTTCGCTGGTTGTTCTGGTTACTGGATTATCGGTGATGGACACGGCCAATGCCGCGGTCCAGACAATTAATGCTAGTTCAAGTGGTGGAAGCTCAACTTCTGGAAACGCGGTTGCAACATCTACTGCCGTGGTCACCTGCACGGCGGCCACCGGTGGGCAAAATGGCACGGTTTGCCATGTAACTGCCCCAGGTTGGAATGGGATCGTGCCGGTTGGGAAGTCAATAGGAACCAGTGGTGCTGGTAATGTAAAACTAACGTGCAATGGTTCCTATGCAGCATCCGGTGGCCGATTGGCATGCACCGCGCAGATAAATGATGCTCTTTGCTCTCCGGAGCAGTCGATTACAGCATCCGCCAGCACCGGAAACTCCAACTGGGGTTATGCGCCGATCAAGGGGGCCGCAATCGTTCAATGCCTTCACGCGACCGGGAGCGTAAATATCACTCCGCGCTGCAATATCAATGCGCCCGGTTACTCCGGCGGTCTGACGACCGGGCAGACCATCGCAACCACAGGTGCAGGAACGGTAACCTTGAACTGTACCGGGATGTATCCAGCCAACGGTGGTGGTTTGAATTGCAGTGCGCAGGTCAGCCAGGTCTGTCCCTGAGGCTTGTTGGCGTCGGTTTGCTGCTTCGCCGCTAGCGGAACAACGGCCGTGATCAAACGGCCGTTGTTTTTGGTTTGCAACATGTGGCTGCTGCCTTGAGGTGAGGTCACCACCCAGGTGGGAAGACGCTTGGTATTTGCGGCCGCAGGGAAATGGAGGGCTGGTCTCGGGCATGGGAATGCGCACTGCAGGCGGGGGTTATCCACCGCCCGGCGGGTGGGTTTTCGCGCTTGAGCAGGAATGCCCGGTGGAATGATGTGGAAGTTGGAACCAATTCACGCCGAATCAGTCAAACTGAGCCTATGAACCTGCCCCCCGTGCTGCCCAATCAAGACGATGCGCCGGTCCGCGACAGCGGCCTGCATCAGGAATTCACCGCGTTGCGTGACGCCCTGGCCAGCGAAATCGTCGGCCAGTCGTTGCTGGTCGACCGGCTGCTGACCGCGCTGCTGGCCGATGGTCATCTGTTGGTGGAGGGCGCGCCCGGTCTGGCCAAGACCACCGCCATCCGTGCCTTGGCTTCGCGTATCGACGCCAGCTTCGCGCGCATCCAGTTCACCCCGGACCTGCTGCCTGCCGACCTTACCGGCACCGATATCTGGCGTTCGCAGGAAGGCCGTTTCGAATTCCAGGCCGGGCCAATTTTCCATCCCATCCTGCTTGCCGATGAAATCAACCGCGCTCCGGCCAAGGTACAGTCGGCCCTGCTCGAGGCGATGGGCGAGCGTCAGGTGACGGTCGGGCGCAATACCTACCCCTTGCCGGACGTGTTTCTGGTGATGGCGACGCAGAATCCGATCGAGCAGGAGGGCACCTTCCCGCTGCCGGAGGCGCAGCTGGATCGCTTCCTGATGCATGTACGCATTGGTTACCCGGATGCCAGCGCCGAAACCGAGATCCTGCGTCTGGCCCGCGAGCGCGCGTTGCGTGCGATGCGGCCCCAGCATGTGGCGATCGAGAAGATTTCGCTGCAGAAGATCGAGCAGGCGCGGCGTGAAGTGCTCGAGCTGCATATGGCACCGCAGCTCGAGCGCTACCTGGTTGCGCTGGTGCTGGCATCGCGTGACGCCAGTGCCTATGACGCCAAGCTCGCCAAGCGCATTGCCTGGGGCGCTAGCCCGCGTGGTTCGATCGCGCTGGAGCGCTGCGCCCGTGCCCGCGCGTGGCTGGCCAACCGCGATTACGTGACCCCGGACGACGTGCGCGGCGTCGCTGCCGACGTACTGCGCCATCGCGTGCTGCCCAGCTATGAAGCAGCGGCCGAAGGTTGGGATGGTGAGCGTCTGGTTGCTGCCTTGCTTGAATGCGTCCCGCTGCCTTGAGGGCGTGTGCGATGACGTTCGCTGCTGTTGAGATGACGACGGGGTCGCGCCCGCAATCGGATCGACGATGACTTCGCCCGAGCTCAAGCAGACACCGTCTGTGGCAGCCATCGAAGACGGCGTCCGTCCGCAGTTGGCCGAATTGATTGCGCTGCGTGGTGCCGCCAATGGCGGCCGCAAGGCCCGGCGCGGGCATTACGCGGTAAGCGGCCGCGCTGCGTCAATGCTGCGTGGTCGCGGCATGGAGTACGCCGAGTCACGCGAATATGTGCCGGGCGATGATGCGCGGCATATTGACTGGAAACTGACCGCACGCACCGACGCTACGCACACCAAGACCTTCCAGACCGAGCGCGAACGCGTAACCCTGCTGATCGCCGATACCGCACCCGCGCTGTATTTCGGCACGCGGGTACGCTTCAAGTCGGTGCAGGCTGCACGTGCTGGTGCGGTGGCGGCATGGTCGGCATTGCGCGACGGCGATCGCATCGCCGCGCTGCGCGGTTCGGCGCAGCAGGCCTTGGTACCGCCGGCAGGTGGTACCCGTGGTGTGCTGCGGGCGCTCGATGCCCTGGTGCGCTGGTATGGCGAACGCCCGGCCGATGACGGCGGCCTGCAGTTGGCATTGGAACAGGCTGCACGGGTACTGCACCCGGGCGCGCGGGCGGTTGTATTGGCTGATCCGGTGAGCGCGCAAGGCGTGCCTGCCGCCACCTGGTCGGCGCTGGCGATGCATGTGGAAGTGGAGTTGGTGTTGCTGCTCGATCCCCTGGAAATTTCGCCACCGCAATGCGTGCTGCCGTTGGCGACACGCTCCGGCCGCATACAGCTGGACCTGACCTCGTCCAGCGTGCGCGAGGCCTGGCACGATGCATTGATCGGGCCCGTCGAGGCCTTGTGCCGGCAATTGCCGGGCCGCCGCATCCGCGTGAGCACCTTGGTCACCGATGACGCCAGTGATACCTGGTTGGGTGCGTCGCCGAACCGGAGCGTAGGCTGATGGCCGCACAACTACCGCTGCGTGATGTACATCTGCCGGCAGCACCGGCCTGGTGGCCGCTGGCGCCGGGCTGGTGGCTGCTGATTGGCGCGATCGTGCTGATCGCAGTGATCGTGTCCTCGATCTATCTGATCCGTCGACGCCGGTTGCAGCGCTGGATGATGCTGTTCGACCGGCAGGTGCAGGCAGCGCAGCAGGGGCCAGCAAGATTGGCCGCAGCCTCGGAGTTGCTGCGGCGTGCGGCGCGGCGGCTTGATCCGCAGACGGTGCAGTTGCAGGGCGATGCATGGCTGCGCTTTCTCGATGGCCCGAAGCGCACGGATTTCAGCAGCGGTGAAGGCCGGCTGGTGCTGGATGGTGGCTTCCGCCCGCAGCTCGAAGCTGACCATGTTGATCGTGTCTGCAAGTTGGCCCGTGTGCGCTTCCTGGAATTGATGGCAGGGCAACGTTGATGCAGGACATGCTTGCCAATTGGTTGAACCTGCTGCCGAGCTTCGCCTGGCCGTGGGCATGGCTGGCACTGCCATTGCCGTTGTTGATGCTGTTGTGGCCGTTGCGCGAACAAAGCGGTGCGGCCTTGCGCGTGCCTTACGACGCGGCGCAGCTGCAGGATCAGACGCCGTCGCGTGCCGGCGCGGTGCTGCAGACGCTGCTGTTGTGGCTTGCATGGTTGTGCCTGTGTGCCGCAGTGGCGCGCCCGCAGCAGCTGGGTGAACCGATCGAACCACCACGGCAGGCGCGGCAGATGATGCTGGCAGTGGATCTGTCCGGCAGCATGAGCGAGCCGGACATGCAGCTTGGCGGCCAGGTCGTCGACCGGCTGACCGCTGCCAAAGCCGTGCTGGCGGACTTCCTTGATCGGCGCGAGGGTGACCGCATTGGCCTGCTGGTGTTCGGCCAGCGCGCTTACGCCTTGACCCCGCTGACCGCCGATCGCGCCACCGTGCGTGATCAGTTGCGTGACAGCGTGGTCGGGCTGGCCGGCCGTGAGACGGCACTGGGCGATGCGATTGCCTTGTCGGTCAAGCGCCTGCGCGAACAGCCGCAAGGCCAGCGGGTATTGATCGTGCTGACCGATGGTGTGAATACCGCAGGTGTCCTGGAGCCGCTGAAGGCAGCCGAACTGGCCAAGGCCGAAGGCGTGCGCGTCTACACCATCGCTTTTGGTGGCAGCGGTGGCATGTCCTTGTTCGGTGTGAAGCTGCCAGGTGCCGACGACCAGGTCGATGAAGCCACCTTGACCAAGGTGGCCGACGAAACCGGCGGCCGTTTCTTCCGCGCCCGCGACACCGATGAACTGGTCAACATCTATGCCGAACTGGATCGGCTGGAGCCGGTGAAGGATGCAGGGCCGGCGGTGCGACCGCGAATTGAACGCTATCCATTGCCGTTGGCGGTGTCGCTGCTGCTGGGGATGCTGGCACTGGCTTGGCGGGGGCTGCGGCAATGATCAATTGGCAGGATCTGCATTTTCTGCGCCCGGAGTGGTTGTGGGCCTTGTTGCTGGTGCCGGCTGCACTGCTGGGCAGCTGGTGGCGGCGCCGACGCAGTGCGCGTTGGCACGATGCGGTGGACCCGCATTTGTTGGCGCAGCTGTTGAGCGATGGCGGCAAGCGCGGCTGGTGGGGCAGCGTCGTACTGGCACTTGGCGTGGTGCTGGCAGTGCTTGCCCTGGCCGGGCCGAGTTGGCGTCAGCTGGAACAACCGCTATGGGAATCGAAGACGCCGCTGGTGATCGTGATGGATTTGTCCAGCAGCATCCGCGCCACCGATCTGCCGCCGTCGCGGCTGCTGCAGGCGCGGGCCAAACTGGCCGCCTTGCTGCGTGAGCGCAAGGGCGGCGAAGTCGCGTTGATCGCTTTCGCCTATGAGCCATTCACCGTGGCACCGCTGACCGATGACGCAGCCAACGTCGCGCTGTTCCTGGACGCGTTGGCGCCGGAAGTGATGCCGGCCGATGGCCAGCGCCCGGACAAGGCATTGCTCTGGGCCGGTGATCTCTTGAAGCAATCCGGCGCGCGCAACGGCGAGATCCTGTTGCTGAGCGATCACGCTGATGCTGCGGCGGTTGCGGAGGCAGGGAAGCTGCGCGTCGCCGGTTACCGGGTCTCGGCGATCGGTCTTGGCAGCCTGCAGGGTGCGTCTTACCGCGATCCGCGTGGGGCGATTGAACAGGCACATCTGGATGAAGCCTCGTTGCGCGCACTGGCTGCGGCCGGCGGTGGTGGCTACCAGCGGATTGCCACCACCTCGGCGGACCTGCAGGCCTTGGGCGTGCTGGAGCCGCAGGCCGGCGCACAGGATCGCGAGCAGCAGGCCAATGCCGGCAAGCAGTGGCAGGACGAAGGCTATTGGTTGTTGCCGCCGCTGTTGTTGCTCGCGCTGTTCGCATTCCGGCGCCCGCGTCGGCTGCTGCCGGTCCTGGCGCTTTGCCTGTTGTTGCCGGTGCTGCAGCCAGCCCATGCAGCAGAGCAGGGCGGCTGGTGGCAGCGCGCCGACCAGCGCCAGCACCAGCGCCTGGGCGAAGGTGTGGAGGCCTACCGGGCCGGTGATTTCGCCACCGCGCAGAAGAAGTTCGAAGGCATCGACAATGATCAAGGCTGGTACAACCTGGGCAATGCGCTTGCCCGCCAAGGCAAGTACGACGATGCCATCGCTGCCTACGATCGCGCACTGAAGGCGCAGCCGGGCATGCAGGACGCGGTGGCCAACCGTGCCGCGGTGGATGCTGCGCGCAAGCGCAAATCGCAGCAGGGCCAGCAAGGCAATCAACAGAATCCGTCCAAGCCGCAGCAGGGCAAGGACCAGCCCGGGCAGCAGAGTCCGCCGCAGAACGGGCAGCAGAACGGGCAGCAGAATCCTTCGCAGCAGAATCAACAAGGTCAGCAGCAGGGACAGCCGCAGCAGGGTCAGCAATCGAATTCGTCGCAACAAGGCCAGCAGTCCCCAACGCGCAATCCGCAGGCGGATGGCAAGTCGTCATCGGACAAGGATCAGCAGCCGCCACAGGGCGAAGATGCCGGCAGGCAGCAACAGGCCGATCAAGCCCAGAGTCAGCGCATGGCCGAGGCCATGCGTCAGCAACAGGCGCGCGAAGGTGAGCAGCAGAACGCGGCCGCCTTGGCTGCGATGACACCTGCGCAACGCGAGCAGCAACAGGCCGTGGAGGCCTGGATGCAGCGCGTGCCGGATGAGCCGGGTGATTTGTTGAAAGCTAAGTTCCAGCTCGAATACGAGCGACGGATGCGGGAAAAACGATGAGAAAGAATCACACAGGCAGCGCCATGCAGCGGTGGCTGTTGCTCGCTCTGCTGGCCTTCACCGGCCTGCTGCAGGCACAGACCCGGGCCTGGTTGGACCGCGACAGCATCAAGCAGAACGAGTCGGTCACGCTGACCATCGAAACCGACCAGTCCGGCAGCCCGGACTACGCGCCGCTGGAAGCCGACTTCGTGCTGGGTGCACAGAACAGCAGCCGCCAGCTGCAGATGGGCGGTGGCGCCTCGCGCAACTACGCCCAGTACGCGGTGGCGCTGACGCCGCGGCGCACTGGCATGCTGGACATCCCGGCGCTACGCGTGGGGAGCGGCAGCACCACACCTTTGCTGGTGAAGGTGGAGGAGGCACCGGTCGCCAGCCGTGACAGCAATGCGCTGGCCTTCATTGAAACCGAGGTGGATGACAAACAGCCCTACGTGCAGCAGAGCGTGGGCGTGGTGGTGCGGCTGTACTTCGCCACCCAGCTGGCGTCTGGCGAGCTGGTGCTGGATACCCCGGCCGCGGCGTCGCTGCAGCGCATTGGTGATGACCGCACTTCCGTGCGCGAAGTCGGCGGGCGCCGTTACAACGTGGTCGAGCGCCGATTCCTGTTGATTCCCGAACGCAGTGGTGCCTTGCAGATTGCCGGTGCCCGTTTCAGCGGGCAGGGTGCGGGTGGCTTCTTCGATGATTTCTTTGGCCGCGACAATGGCCAGCTCAACGCGCGCGGTCCCGATCAGACCTTGCAGGTGCGGGCAATCCCCGCTGATGCCCCACAACCCTGGTTGCCGCTGAAGAACCTGCAACTGCGCTATACCGCCGCGCCCAGCAGCGGGCGCACCGGTGAAGCCATTGCCATTGAAGTGGAGGCGATTGCCAACGGCGCCACCAAGGCCCAGTTCCCGGAACTGCCGGTGCCCTCGCTGGGTGACAGCGCGCAGGTGTTCGCCGAACCCCCGCAATACGATGAGACTTTCGAGGGCTCCAGCCCGCAGCTGAAGCTTACCCGCCGTTACTCGATCGTACCGCAGCAGGCCGGCGCGCTGAGCGTGCCGGGGATGCAGATGCAGTGGTGGGACGTGGCCACCGGGCAGGTGCGCACCACCGCGCTGCCGGCGCTGTCGCTGCAGGTAGCGCAGGGCAGCAACACCAGCATGGTCGCGCCGCCGCTGGTGCAACCGGCAGCGGTGGGGGCTTCGGCATTGCCCACGGGCAATGCGCTGGCCGCCTCGCAGGAGGTGACGAACAACTGGCTATGGCCTGCGTTGGCTGCTGGTTTCGCCTTGTTGTGGCTGGCTACGCTGATCTGGGGCCTGTCGCGCCGACGCAGCGTCGCGTTGGCTCATGCCGGGCATGGCTCGCCGACCGCTGATCCGGCTGCGCGCTTCGGCATCGCCGATCTGCGTCGCGCCCTGGACGCTGGAAGCCTGGACGACGTGGCGCAGATCCTTGCCGCAATGGGCGGGGTGGACGGCTTGGATGCGGTGGTCGCGAAGCTGGATGACCCAGCCCAGCGCGATGCCCTGCAACGCATGCAACGTGCTCGCTGGGGCGGCGAGGGCGATGTGGGCGCGGCGCGAGCCCAGCTACGCGAGGTATTCAAGGCTGGTCCGCGTTGGCGGCAAGCCGCAGTGGTGGAAAAACCGTTGTTGGACCCTCTCTATCCAGGACAAAGCTGAAAAGGGCGGTTGTACATCGTCTGTTAAGCTGAATAATTCTCTGGAGGGAAACCCACTTATGGCCAATGCAGCCAAGACCACCGACAAAATGCCGTTCCACTGGAAGATAGGGATCGGCTTCGGCTTCGGTCTGCTGCTCGGCCTGTTCGTCCACCTCGTCAGCCCTGACGCGGCCTGGGTGCACAACGTCACCACCTATCTGACCACGCCGGTCTCCGGGCTGTTCCTGAGCCTGATCTTCATGCTGATCGTGCCGTTGATCTTCTCGGCATTGGTGATGGGCGTGTCGGAGATGGGCGACATCCGCTCGCTGGGGCGCATCGGCTGGAAGTCGCTGGCCTACACCATCGTACTGTCCGGTCTAGCGGTATTGATCGGCCTGGTACTGGTGAATCTGTTCCAGCCCGGCGCCGGTGTAGACCCGAATGTGGCAGCCAAGCTGTTGGCCGAGAACGCCGAGCGCAGTCAGGCGATCGTGGCCGGTGCAGGCAGCGCGCCCAAGGGCCTGGACATGCTGTTGTCGATCGTGCCCAACAATGTACTGGACGCCGCTTCGGACAACGGCAAGATCCTGTCGCTGATGTTCTTCGCATTGATGCTGGGCATCGGCATGGTGCTGTCGCCGCCCGAAAAGGTCGCTACGCTGCGCAAGGCCATCGAGGGCCTGTTCGAAATCTCGATGACCTTGATCAACCTGGTCATCCGCCTGGCGCCATACGCGGTGGCCTGCTTCATGTTCAACCTGGCCGCCATCTTCGGCTTTGATCTGTTGATCAAGCTCGGCGCCTATGTGGGTGTGGTGGTGCTGGCGTTGGCCGTGCATATGTTCGTCAGCTACGGCATCGCGGTGAAGCTGGCCGGGCGCTCGCCGATCAAGTTCTTCCGTGAAACGCAGGAAGCCACGGTGATGGCGTTCTCCACCGCATCTTCCAACGCCACCCTGCCGACCGCGCTGCGCGTGGCCGATCAGATGGGCTTCCCGCACAAGGTCTCGCGCTTCGTGCTGACCGTGGGCGCTACCGCCAACCAGAACGGCACCGCGCTGTTCGAGGGCGTGACGGTGATCTTCCTGGCGCAGTTCTTCGGCGTGGACCTGAGCATCGGCCAGCAGTTCATGGTGATGGTGGTCTGCATCCTCGGTGGTATCGGTACGGCCGGTGTGCCGTCCGGTTCGCTGCCGGTGGTGGCACTGATCTGTGCCATGGTCGGCGTCAATCCGGCCGGTATCGGCCTGATCCTCGGCGTGAATCACTTCCTGGACATGTGCCGTACCGCGCTGAACGTGACCGGCGACCTGGCCCTGACCACCCTGGTCGCACGTGGCGAGAGCGACGACAGCATCGGCCGGCATCACCCCCAGGAGTGAGCTTGTTTGCCGAGCTGCGACGAGAAACGGCCACCCTGAACAGGGTGGCCGTTTTGCGTGGGGCGTATTTCTCTCAGGCGAAACGAATGCAAACTATCGTCAGCCTTTACGGACTGATCCCGGCGGTAGCTTGTGGGACAATAGGCCGCCCGCAGTTCCGCGGGAGCCTCCTGATTCTGACGACCCATGACGCAGCCCACCCGCCGCCAGTTGGCGAACGCCATCCGTTTCCTTGCCGCTGATGCGGTAGAAGCCGCCAAGTCCGGTCATCCCGGCATGCCGATGGGCATGGCCGATATCGCCGAAGTGCTCTGGAACGACTATCTCCGTCACAACCCGAACAACCCGAAGTGGTTCAACCGCGACCGTTTCGTGCTGTCCAACGGTCACGGCTCGATGCTGCACTACGCGCTGCTGCACCTGAGCGGCTACGACTTGCCGATCGAAGAACTGAAGGCCTTCCGCCAGCTGGGTAGCCGCACCGCCGGCCACCCGGAACGTCATGAAACCCCGGGCGTGGAAACCACCACCGGCCCGCTGGGTCAGGGTCTGGCCAATGCGGTGGGCTTCGCGCTGGCTGAAAAGCTGCTGTCGCAGCGCTACAACCGCCCGGAATTCGAAGTCGTCGACCACCGTACCTGGGTGTTCATGGGCGACGGCTGCCTGATGGAAGGCATCTCCCACGAAGCCGCCTCGCTGGCCGGCACCTGGGGCCTGAGCAAGCTGGTCTGCTTCTGGGATGACAACAACATCTCCATCGACGGTGAAGTGGAAGGCTGGTTCACCGACGACACCCCGGCACGCTTCGAGTCCTATGGCTGGAACGTGGTGCGCGGCGTCGACGGCCACGATCCGGAAAGCATCAAGGCCGGCATCGAGCAGGCGCTGTCGCAGTTCGACAAGCCGACCCTGATCTGCTGCAAGACCACCATTGGTTTTGGCTCGCCGAACAAGGCCGGCCAGGAATCCAGCCACGGCGCACCGCTGGGCAAGGACGAACTGGAAGCTACCCGCAAGGCGCTGAACTGGCCGTATGGCCCGTTCGAGATCCCGGAAGAGATCTATGGCGGCTGGCGCGCTGGCGGCACCGGCACCCTGCGCCAGGCCGAGTGGGAGCAGCTGTTCGACAAGTACGCCGCACAGTTCCCGGCCGATGCCGACGAGCTGACCCGGCGTTCGCACGGCGAGCTGCCGGCTGACTTCATTGCCCAGGCCGATGCTTACATCGCCCAGGTGCAGGCCGAAGCGCCGAACATCGCCTCGCGCAAGGCCTCGCAGAACGCGATCCAGGCCTTTGCGCCGCTGCTGCCGGAAATCATCGGCGGCTCGGCTGACCTGGCCGGTTCCAACCTGACCCTGTGGAAGGGTGCGCAGACCGTGGTCGGCGAAGACCCGCATGCCAATTACGTGCACTACGGCGTGCGTGAGTTCGGTATGAGCGCGATTGCCAATGGCCTGGCCCTGCACGGCGGTTTCCTGCCGTTCGACGCCACCTTCCTGGTGTTCAGCGACTACGCCCGCAACGCGCTGCGCATGAGCGCACTGATCCCGGCGCACGTCATCCACGTGTTCACCCACGACTCGATCGGCCTGGGCGAAGACGGCCCGACCCACCAGCCGGTGGAGCACGTGTCATCGCTGCGCTACATCCCCAACAACGATGTGTGGCGTCCCTGCGATGCGGCCGAATCGGCGGTCAGCTGGAAGGCTGCCATTGTCCGCAAGGATGGCCCGAGCTGCCTGATCTTCAGCCGCCAGAACCTGGCCCCGCAGCCGCGTACGGCCGAGCAGGTGCAGCAGATCGAACGCGGTGGTTATGTGTTGGCTGATGCCGCCGGTACCCCGGACGTGATCCTGATCGGCACCGGTTCGGAAATTGGCCTGGCCGTGGCCGCCAAGGCCGAGCTGGATGCTGCCGGCATCAAGACCCGCGTGGTGTCGATGCCGTGCACCGACGTGTTCGATCGCCAGGACGCCGCTTATCGCGAGTCCGTGCTGCCCAATGCCGTGCGCAAGCGTGTTGCCGTCGAAGCCGGTGTCACCGGTTTCTGGCGCCAGTACGTGGGCCTGGACGGTGCGGTCATCGGTCTGGATACCTTCGGCGCATCGGCCCCGGCCGACAAGCTGTACAAGCACTTCGGCATCACCACCGAAGCGGTTGTGGCAGCAGCCAAGGCACAGATCGCGGGCTGATAGCCCTACATCGCAAGATTGGACAAAGGCCGGGGAAACCCGGCCTTTGTTTTGGCTTCGCCGCAACTGTAGTGCCGAGCCATGCTCGGCAAGGGCTTGCCCAGCAAAAGGCCAACCCCTCCCCAACCCTCCCCTTCGCTACGCGAAAGGGAGGGAGCAGATCTGTAGTGCCGAGCCATGCTCGGCAGGCGCCTTACCGGTACTCCGGCCAATGTGGGAGCGGGGGGGGAGCCCCCCGCGGGGGACCGATGGGGGCCCGGGGCAGAATATATTTTTTTGTTGGGGGGGGGGGCGCGGCCGCCAAAACAA
>NZ_JBRREF010000083.1:0-19543 GCF_056760135.1 Stenotrophomonas sp. STEN023
GTGGGTCCTGGCCCGCGCGTCCCCCCGCTCGCCCCCCCCCCCCCCCCCCCCCCCCCCCCCCCCCCCCCCCCCCCCCCCCCCCCCCCCCCCCACTACGGGTGCATTCTTTTCGCTGAATTTGATCCAGATCAGTCGCCTACGGTGCGTATTGCCGCGAACAAGGGGACAATGGAGGTCTGCGCGTCATCCGCGCCCCTGTTCGACCTCCGTTGCAAAGGATTTCCCCCATGGCTGCACGCAAGCAAAAGACCTATCCGATCGAAGTCCAGGCCAAGCCCGGCCTGCCACTGGGCATGAGCCCGGCCACTTTCCTGCGCGATTACTGGCAGAAGCGCCCGCTGTTGATCCGCGCCGCCTTCCCGGATTTCGAAACCCCGGTGCTGCCGGAAGACCTTGCTGGCCTGGCCTGCGAAGAAGGCGCGCTGGCGCGCATCGTCAGCCATGACCGCGCCACCGATGGCTGGGAGCTGCGTACCGGCCCGTTCCAGGAAGAAGACTTCCCCGGCATGCCCGACCACGACTGGACCCTGCTGGTACAGGACGTGGACAAGTGGGACCCGGAAGTGCGTGCCCTGACCTCCTACTTCAACTTCCTGCCGCGCTGGCGCATGGACGACGTGATGATCAGCTTTGCCGCCACCGGCGGTTCGGTTGGCGCCCATGTCGACCAGTACGACGTGTTCCTGCTGCAGGCCCATGGCCAGCGCCGCTGGCAGATCGACGCCAGCGAGTCGACCAAGGGCAAGCGCCCGTCGCTGGAGTTCCGCCCCGACGTCGAGCTGAAGCTACTGAAGAAGTTCAAAGCCACCCACGATTGGGTGCTGGGCCCGGGTGACATGCTGTACCTGCCGCCGAACGTGCCGCACAACGGCGTTGCCGTGAACCCCTGCCTGACCTTCTCGTTCGGCATGCGCGCGCCGTCCTCCGCCGAGCTGATCAGCGATTACCTGGACGACCTGGTCGCCGATGCCGACGAATCCATCCGCTTCCAGGACCCGGACCTGAAGCTGCCGGAAGACCCGAACGAGATCGACGAGGCCGCAATGAAGCGCGTGGTCGCCGCGCTTAACGCACTGCGCATGAACGACCCGGATCGTCTCGGCAACTGGTTCGGCCGCTTCATCACCACCTATCGCGCCGCCGGTGACATCCTGCCCTCGCAGGCACCGCCGTCGCCGGAAGAAGTGGTCGCCGAGCTGGAGAACGGCGGCGTGCTCGAGCGTCACCCCTGGGCCCGACTGGCTTGGCGCCGCGCCACCCGTGGCGCCTCGCTGTACTGCTCCGGCCTGGCGTTCCAGCTGTCGATCAAGGACGCGCAGACCCTGGCCGGTACCGAACAGATCGATATCGCCCTGTTCAACAAGCTCGGCAACAAGGGCCGTGATGCGCTGATGGAACTGATCGTCGGCGGTCATTACCAGCTGCTGGACGTGGAAACCATTGCCGCCATGCTCGCCGAGCAGGACGCACTGGAAGCCATGGAAGACGTGGCCGAGGAAGATCTCGACGACGAAGACTTCGACGACGAGGCCGATGCCCCGGAAGTCGAGATCGAAGTCATCGAATACAGCGAAGCCGGTGAAGGCGAGCCGTCCAGCGCCAGCATCGAGACCATCCTGGTCAATGAGGAAGGCGTCGAAGTCGTGGTGATCTGCGACGACGGTGAGGAAGAAGACGAAGACGACGCGGAAACCCCGTCGGCATGAGTCAAACCGCGATCTTCCGAGTAGAGATCGCCGACTACGCCGTGCAGCAGACCCTGCTGCACGGCGTGCGTCACACCGTATTTGTCAGCGAGCAGAACGTCCCGGCCGAGCTGGAAATAGACGCGCTGGATCCACTCAGCGACCACGCGCTGGCGCTGGATGAGCACGGCCAGCCCATCGGGGCCGCCCGCCTTACCCCGGATCAGCGCATCGGTCGGATGGCAGTGCTGGCTGCCTGGCGTGGCAAAGGCGTGGGCCAAGCCATGCTGAATGCGCTACTGGCCGCAGCCCGCAAACGCGGCTGGGGGGAAGTAAGCCTGCATGCCCAACTGCATGCCCGCGACTTCTACGCCTGCAATGGGTTTCTGCCAGAAGGCGTTGAATTTGAAGAGGCCGGCATCGGCCACCAGACCATGCGCCGGCGTCTGGACGGGGCGATGCGGGTACAGGACCCGGATCAGGCCCGCGCCGCCACCGCAGCGGTGATCCATGCTGCGCGCCGCCATTTGTACCTGCAGCTGCGCGGCAATGACGCCCTGCTCGCCCAGCCCTTGGTGCTGGACGCTTTGCGCCGGTTTGCCACCGCCCGTCACGACAAGCAGGTGCAGGTACTGCTGCACGAAGCCGACCTTCCCGCCCTGCCCGCCGCCTTCATCGCGCTGGCGCAGCGTCTGCCCAGTGTGTTCCAGCTACGTGAGCCGGTAGACCCGGTGGACTGCGAGGTCGGCTCGGCTGCCATCAGCAACGATCGCGGCGACTGCTACTTTCGTCCAATGGGCGCCCGCGTCGAAGGCGAGCTGTCACTGGACAGCCCCGCCCGCGCGCAGCAGCAGGAAGCGCTGTTCAAGCGCATTTGGGAGCGTTCACGTGATTGCAACGGGCTGCGCGTACTAGGTGTCTGAGCATTGACCGGGGCAGGACACGCCGCAGTCAGGTATTAATGCGCGGGACAGTGTAGGTGCCCCTTCCTGTCCAGTGAGGGGTATAATTTCGTGGTTAGAACACGCCCGCGCGGGACGCTGTAGCAGGTCCGCCGGTTCCCAGAACTACCCCACAAGTGAATCCGACTCTCCATCGTGGACAATCTACTGAAGCAGTTTGCGCAATCATCGCAGCTCGCCGGCGGCAACGCCTCCTATGTCGAGGACCTGTACGAACAGTACCTCGTCTCCCCGGACAGTGTGGACCCCAAGTGGAAGTCCTACTTTGACGGCTTCAAAGGCCGCGAAGCTGGCGATGTGCCGCACTCTGCCGCCATCGCCCACATCACCGAAGCCGCAAAGAACGCTGGCAAGGTCGGCGGCAACGCCGGTTCCGGCGACGAGCGCGAGCGCAACGTCGGCCGCCTGATCACCGCCTACCGTTCGCGCGGCCACCTCGGCGCCAATCTTGATCCGCTGGGCCTGACCCCGCCGGTCAACCCGCCGGACCTGGGCCTGCCCTTCCACCACCTCAGCGATGCCGACCTCAACGACGAGTTCAGCACCGGTGGTGTCGGCGGCCAGCCGCGGATGAAGCTGCGTGACCTGCTTGCGCGCCTGAAGGCGACCTATGCCGGCTCGATCGGCGCAGAGTTCATGTATATCGCCGAAGTCGAGCAGCGCCAGTGGCTCTACCAGCGCCTTGAGGCTGCCGGTGGCAACTACAACCTGGATGCCGACACCAAGCGTCGCACCCTGGAGCGCCTGACCGCCGCCGAAGGCCTCGAGCGTTACCTGCACACCAAGTACGTCGGCCAGAAGCGCTTCTCGCTGGAAGGCGGCGACTCGCTGATCCCGATGATGGACACCATCATCCGCGACGCCGGCAAGGAAGGCGTCAAGGACGTGATCATCGGCATGGCCCACCGCGGCCGCCTGAACGTGCTGGTCAACACCCTCGGCAAGAACCCGCGCAAGCTGTTCGACGAGTTCGAAGGCAAGTTCGAGCACGACGACCGCGCCGTTGCCGGTGACGTGAAGTACCACATGGGCTTCTCCGCCGACGTCGCCAGCGATGGCGGCCCGGTGCATCTGGCCCTGGCGTTCAACCCGTCGCACCTTGAAATCGCTGATCCGGTGGTTGTCGGCTCGGTGCGCTCGCGCCAGGAACGCCGCAACGACACCGCGCGCAAGCAGGTGATGCCGGTCCTGATCCACGGCGACGCTGCATTCGCCGGCCAGGGCGTGGTGATGGAGCTGTTCCAGATGTCGCAGGCCCGCGGTTTCGCGGTCGGCGGCACGGTGCACATCGTCATCAACAACCAGGTGGGCTTCACCACCTCCAACCGCGACGACTCGCGCTCGACCCTGTACTGCACCGACATCGCCAAGATGGTTGCTGCACCGGTCCTGCACGTGAACGGCGACGATCCCGAAGCCGTGGTGTTCGCGGCCAAGCTGGCCTATGACTTCCGCCAGCAGTTCAACAAGGACGTCGTGATCGACCTGGTCTGCTACCGCCGTTGGGGCCACAACGAAGCCGATGAACCGGCGATCACCCAGCCGCTGATGTACCAGGTGATCCGCAAGCACAAGACCACCCGCGAGCTCTACGCAGAGCAGCTGGAAGCCGCAGGCGTCATCGCTGCCGGCGCCGGCAAGGAAATGGTCGACGCGTACCGCAACAAGCTGGACTCGGGCGAAGTCACCACCGAGCTGGCCAAGGTCGAAAAGACCCCGGCCACCAGCAAGATGTACGTGGATTGGTCGAAGTACCTGTCGGGCAAGCTGTCCGATCCGGTCAGCACCAAGGTCGACATGGGCAAGCTGACCCAGCTGGCCACCATGATCAACACCATTCCGGAAGGCGTGGAAGTGCATTCGCGCGTTGCCAAGGTATACGACGACCGTCGCAAGATGGCCGCCGGTGAAATCCTCGGCGACTGGGGCTTTGCCGAAAACCTGGCCTACGCAACGCTGCTGGACGAAGGCAACGCACTGCGCCTGGTTGGTCAGGACGTGGGCCGCGGCACCTTCACCCACCGCCACGCGATCCTGCACGACCAGAAGACCGACAACTACTACCTGCCGCTGCGTCAGCTGGTCGAGTCGCCGGAACAGGCCACCATCATCGATTCGCTGCTCAGCGAAGAAGCGGTGATGGCGTTCGAGTACGGCTTCTCCACCACCGATCCGAACACCTTGTGCATCTGGGAAGGCCAGTTCGGCGACTTCGCCAACGGCGCCCAGGTGGTGATCGATCAGTTCATCGCCTCCGGCGAAGCAAAGTGGGGCCGTATCTCCGGCCTGACCCTGCTGCTGCCGCACGGTTATGAAGGTCAGGGCCCGGAACACAGCTCGGCGCGCCTTGAGCGCTTCCTGCAGCTGTGCGCTCTGGAGAACATGCTGGTCTGCGTGCCGTCGACCCCGGCGCAGGCATTCCACATGCTGCGTCGCCAGATGCGCATGGCTACCCGCAAGCCGCTGGTCGTCATGTCGCCCAAGTCGCTGCTGCGTCACAAGCTGGCCGTGTCCAGCCTGGACGAAATGGCCAATGGCGAGTTCCAGCACCTGATCGGCGACGCCAGCGCGGACGCCAAGAAGGTCAAGCGCGTCGTCGTGTGTTCGGGCAAGGTCTATTACGACCTGCTGGAAGACGTGACCAAGCGCGGCCAGGATGACGTGGCACTGGTGCGCGTTGAACAGCTCTACCCGTTCCCGCGCCCGGCGCTGGCTGCCGAACTGAAGAAGTACGGCAAGGCAACCGACGTCGTGTGGTGCCAGGAAGAGCCGATGAACCAGGGTGCGTGGTACCAGATCAAGCACCACCTGCAGGCATGCGTGGCCGATGGCCAGGCGCTGCACTATGCCGGTCGCCCGCGTTCTCCGTCGCCTGCTGTTGGCCACATGTCCGATCACCTGCGCGAACTCGCACAGCTGCTCGCCGACGCGCTGGTCAACAAGATCGACGACAACTACGCCGAATAAGCCCCCTTTTCCACAAGAAAACGAAACCAGGAAATCAGCCAAATGGCCACCGAAGTCAAAGTACCGGTACTGCCCGAATCCGTCTCCGACGCCACCATCGCCACCTGGCACAAGAAGGCTGGCGAGGCCGTCAAGCGTGATGAGAACCTGCTCGACCTGGAAACCGACAAGGTCGTGTTGGAAGTACCGGCGCCGGTTGATGGCGTGCTGAAGGAAATCAAGTTCCAGGAAGGCGACACCGTCACCTCGAGCCAGATCCTGGCGATCATCGAGGAAGGCGCGGTTGCAGCAGCCGCCCCGGCCGCCGCTGCCGAAGCACCGAAGGCTGCTGCCCCGGCCGCCGCCGCTCCGGCTGCTGCCGCTGCACCGGCTCCGGCTGCCAAGTCGGCTGCCGACGGCCTGCCCCCGGGCGCCCGCTTCTCGGCAATTACCGAGGGCGTGAACCCGGCTGACGTGTCCGGCACCGGCCGTCACGGCGCGGTGACCAAGGAAGACATTGTCAACTTCGCCCGCAACGGCGGCGTCGGCAAGGCCGGCGGTGCACGTCCGGAAGAACGCGTGCCGATGACCCGCATGCGCAAGCGCATTGCCGAGCGTCTGATGCAGTCGAAGAACTCGACCGCCATGCTGACCACCTTCAACGAAGTCAACCTGTCCAAGGTTTCGGCTGCGCGCAAGGAACTGCAGGAAGAGTTCGTCAAGGCCCACGGCATCAAGCTCGGTTTCATGAGCTTCTTCGTCAAGGCTGCCGCCAACGCACTGCAGCGCTTCCCGCTGGTCAATGCCTCGATCGATGGTGACGACATCATCTATCACGGCTACTCGGACATCTCGATCGCCGTGTCGACCGAGAAGGGTCTGGTGACCCCGGTGCTGCGCAACGTCGAGCGCATGTCGTTCGCCGACATCGAGAAGGCAATTGCCGACTACGCCAAGAAGGCCCGTGACGGCAAGCTGTCGCTGGAAGAACTGCAGGGCGGCACCTTCACCGTGACCAACGGCGGCACCTTCGGCTCGCTGATGTCGACCCCGATCGTCAACCCGCCGCAGAGCGCCATCCTCGGCATGCACGCCATCAAGGACCGTCCGATCGCCGAGAACGGCCAGGTCGTGATCGCGCCGATGATGTACCTGGCCATGTCCTATGACCACCGCATCATCGACGGCAAGGATTCGGTGCAGTTCCTGGTGGACATCAAGAACCAGCTGGAAAACCCGGGCCGCATGCTGTTCGGTCTGTAATTGCTCTGAGCCCCTCTCCCGCTCGCGGGAGAGGGGTTGGGGTGAGGGCAAGCCTCACCCGCACCCTCATCCGGCGCTACGCGCCACCTTCTCCCGGCGGGAGAAGGGACAGGCAACAAGGAATCTCAAATGGCTGAACAATTCGACGTCGTCGTCATCGGTGCTGGTCCGGCCGGCTACCACGCTGCCATCCGCGCCGCACAGCTGGGCCTGAAGACCGCCTGCATCGATGCAGCGCTGGGCAAGGACGGCAAGCCGGCGCTGGGCGGCACCTGCCTGCGCGTGGGCTGCATCCCGTCCAAGGCGCTGCTGGACTCCTCGCGCCAGTACTGGAACATGGGCCACATCTTCGATCAGCACGGCATCAGCTTCAACGACGCCAAGATCGACGTGAACAAGATGGTCGGCCGCAAGGACGCCATCGTGAAGCAGTTCACCGGCGGCATCGCCCAGTTGTTCAAGGCCAACAAGGTTGCCACCTACTACGGCTTCGGCCAGCTGCAGGCCGGCAACGTGGTCAAGGTCAAGCAGCACGACGGTTCTGAAGTCGAGCTCAAGGGCACCAATGTCATCATCGCTGCCGGTTCGGATTCGATCGAACTGCCGTTCGCCAAGTTTGACGGCAAGCACATCGTCGACAACGTCGGCGCGCTGGACTTCACCGAAGTGCCGAAGCGTCTGGCTGTTATCGGCGCCGGCGTGATCGGCCTGGAACTGGGCAGCGTGTGGAAGCGCCTGGGTTCGGACGTCACCATCCTGGAAGCACTGCCGGAGTTCCTGGCTGCTGCCGATGCTGAAGTCGCCAAGGTTGCCGCCAAGGAATTCAAGAAGCAGGGCCTGAACATCCTGCTCAACGCCAAGGTCTCCAAGACCGAGATCAAGGGCGAAGAAGTCATCGTCAGCTACACCGATGCCGAAGGCGAGAAGAGCCTGACCGTCGACAAGCTGCTGGTGGCCGTCGGCCGTCGCGCTGCCAGCAAGGGCCTGTTGGCCGATGGCACCGGCGTGCAGATCAACGAGCGCGGCCAGATCGTGGTCGACGACCATTGCCACACCGGCGTCGATGGCGTCTGGGCGGTGGGTGACTGCGTGCGCGGCCCGATGCTGGCCCACAAGGGCTTTGAAGAAGGCGTCGCCGTGGCCGAGCTGATCGCTGGCCTGCCGGGCCACGTCAACTTCGACACCATCCCGTGGGTCATCTACACCGAGCCGGAACTGGCGTGGGTCGGCAAGACCGAAGCCCAGCTCAAGGCCGAGGGCATCCCGTACAAGGCCGGCAGCTTCCCGTTCGCCGCCAACGGCCGCGCCGTCGCCATGGTGGAGCCGGCTGGCTTCGTCAAGGTGCTGGCACACGCCGAAACCGACCGCGTGCTGGGTATGCACCTGGTTGGCGCCAATGTCTCCGAGCTGGTGCACGAAGGTGTGCTGACCATGGAGTTCAGCGGCTCGTCCGATGACCTGGCCCGCATCTGCCACGCCCACCCGTCGCTGTCCGAGGCAGTGCACGACGCGGCGATGGCAGTGACCAAGCGCGCCATCCACAAGGCCAACTAAGCTCCACGGCCTGTGACCTGAAGGCTCCGCTCCGGCGGAGCCTTCTTGCTTTTGTAGTCCCCGGTCTGCGTGCGCATTCATTGGCAGCAGAGCGACCACCTCCTCCCATCCATCAGGAACAACACATGAAGTCCATCTGCGTCTATTGCGGCTCCAACCCCGGTGCCAAGCCCATCTACGTCGAACGCGCCACCGAGCTGGGCACGCGCATCGCCAACGAAGGCCTGCGTCTGGTCTATGGCGGCGGCCGTACCGGCCTGATGGGCGCGGTGGCAGACGGCGTGCTCGCCGCTGGCGGCGAAGTCACCGGCGTGATTCCGCAGCATCTGGTGGACATGGAAGTCGCGCACAAGGGCGTGACCTCGCTGGAGATCGTCAGCTCCATGCATGAGCGCAAGTCGCGCATGTTCGACCTGTCCGATGCCTTCGTCGCCCTGCCCGGCGGCTTTGGTACCGCCGAGGAAATCTTCGAGATGCTGACCTGGCGCCAGCTCGGCATCGGCCACAAGCCCTGCGCCTTCCTCGACATCGACGGCTTCTACCAGCCGCTGATCGGCATGATCGACACAATGGTCAGCGAGCGCTTCCTGCACCCGGAACAGCGCGAAGACCTGTGGTACGGCGACGACGCCACGCAGATGCTGGAGTGGATGCGCAACTACTCGCCGGCCCAGGCCGACAAGTGGTTCGACGAGAAGAAGCGCAACGCGCTGCGTTGAGGTACCGGTACGCTTTTTTGTAGGAGCGGCGTAAGCCGCGAAGCTCGTACGCTGCACAGATCGCAGATCTTCGAAGCAGGCAACAGCAACAACCGCTATGCATCGTGCAATTCCAGCTGATGCGCAGCAATAGCAATCCCAGCTTCGCGGCTTACGCCGCTCCTACAAGCCTGCGGCCTTCCTGCGCTGCAGGCTCTGCTCGCACGGGGCCGGGTAGCCGAGCAGGTAGCCCTGGCCGAAGTTGCAACCGAGCTCCTTGAGCGTCTGCAGCTGGCGCTCGTCTTCTATGCCCTCGCCTATCGTCTCGATGCCCAGCGTGCGCGCCAGCGACAGCACGCCCTGCACCAGGGCCATGGTGCTGCTGCTTCCTTCATTGTGCAGGCCGGCGACAAAACTCCGATCCACTTTCAATGCGCTGATCGGAAAGCGATGCAGGTAGGACAGCGCCGAATAGCCAGTGCCAAAGTCATCCAGCTGCACCACAACACCGCGCTCGCGCAGCTGGTGCAAGGCGCGCAAGGTCCGCGGCTCATCGTCCAGCAACGCCATTTCGGTTATCTCAACGCGCAGCCGTGCGGGGTCCGCGCCCGCCGCATCCAGCATTCCCAACAGCCGTGGTGCGAACTCAACCGAGCGGAAATGACGAGGCGAGACATTCACCGAAATATAGCCGGCCGTCGACGCCGCCATGTCTTCCATCACCTGCTCGTAGATCTGCCAATCCACCTGCTCGATCAGGCCACTTTCTTCACCCAGTGACAGGAACTGCCCAGGCAGCAATACGCCGCGGCGCTCATGCTGCCAGCGCAACAGCGCCTCGTGGCCAACCACCTGCCCGTCAAGCAGCGACACGATGGGCTGGTAGTAAGGCAGGAAGTCGCGCTTCTTGATTGCCCGCCGCAGATCCGCTTCCAGCTCCAGGCTGCGCATGGCCTCGTCATGCATCGCACCGTCGAACATCACGCAGCGGTCCTGGCCCTTGAGCTTGGCCCTGTACATCGCCGCGTCCGCGTCGCGCAGCAGGTCCGCGCCGGAGGTGTAGCGCGTATCCCACACTGCGATGCCGATGCTGCCGGACGGGAACAATTCGCGCCCGTCCACCCACATGGGCGCTTCCAATGCCTTGAGCAGGCGCCGGCCCAGATCCATCGCCGCATTCGAACCACGGTCGGAATGGACCAGCAGCGCGAATTCATCGCCACCCAAGCGTGCCACGACATCGTCGCCCCGCACCAGCCCGACCAGGCGCCGTGCAACCTCGACCAGCATCTGGTCACCCGCGGCATGGCCGATACTGTCATTGACCCACTTGAAGCGATCCAGGTCGAGGAACAGCAACGCAAAGTGCGGGGTGATCCCCAACTCCGCATTCTCGATGGCACGTTCCAACCGATCCTGCAGATGCAGGCGATTGGGCAAACCGGTCAACACGTCATGCATCGCAAGATGGGTCAGGCGCTGCTCGGCGCGCATGCGCTCGCCGATCTGGCCCAGCAGCTTCTGATTGACTTCGCCGAGCTCGCGGGTGCGCTCGGTTACCCGCAGCTCCAGGTCTGCGTGTGCCTGTACCAGACGCTGTTGATCGCGCTGGCGGGCAAGACTGTTGCCGATGGTGCGGGCCACAAACACCAACAGGCGCTGGTCATCAGCGGTGAATACGACCTGCGGGTTATAGCTCTGCACCGCGATGACGCCGACAACCTCGTCATCGCTGAACAAGGGCACGCCCAACCAGCACTGCGACTTGGCACCGAACTCTTTCAGGGCGCCAGTGGCGATCAGCTTGTCGATGTCCGCGCGCGTCAGCAACACCGGCTCACGCCGCTTCAACGCGTACTCGGTCAATCCATCACTGAACACGCGGGTTGCACGCTCGCGGTTGAAACGGTCAACCGAGTAGACGAACTCGATGCCTGCTGCATCTTCGGTCACCATCGCCACATAGAAATTGCTGGCATCCAGCAGGCGGCCGATGATCTCGTGCACCTGCGCATAGAACTCGCCAGCAGCCTTGCCGCTCATCGCCAGCTCGGAGATGTTGAACAGCGCGGCCTGCAGCAACTCGGCACGCCGGCGCTCGATGATCTCGCCCTGCAGGTGATCGTTGATGTGCTCCAGGTCCTGGGTACGCTGCCAGACACGCTGCTCCAGCTGCGCATGCGCCTGGTGCCGGTCCATCGCGGTGAGGATGTGCTTGGCGACGAAATTCAGCAGCGCCAGCTCTTCCTCGCCATAGCAGGCATCGGCGACATAGCTCTGCACCACGATCGCCCCGCACACGCGGTTGTCGCGCCACATAGGCACGCCCAGCCAGTCGGTGCTCTCCACGCCTTCGGAGACGTCGTACTGCTGTTCCAGGTACTTGGCCAACTCGCGCGAGGGACCACTCAGCGCCCGTCCCTTGCGCAACACCGCGAAGGTAAGACTGGCCGGCATTTCCTCGTAGCTGTAGCGGCGCCCCGGCTCTGGCAGGTAACTGTCGTGGGTATCGACGAAATACAGGAACTCCAGGTTCTGCTGGTTCTCGTCGCACTCCACGATGTAGCAGTTCTCGGCATACATCAGCGAGCCGAGGATGCGATGGAAATGCGCCATCATCTCGGTCATCGCCAGATCGGCACCGGCCAGGTCGGCAATCTCGAACAAGGCTTTCTGCAACTGCTTGGAGCGCTGCAGCTCTTCAATCTGTAGCCGCTGCCGCATCAGCTCCATGACCGATGCGAGCAATACCCGCGCGGTGCCCTGCCACGCATCGCTGCTGACCATGGACGCCGCCTCATCCGCGTCGACCAGCACGACATAATCGGCGCCGCCCTCATCACTCCAGCTGAAGACGTGGACAGACGCAGGCAGCTCCGATGGGCGCCCGGCCAAAAGGTCGCTTGCCATCAGGCACAGGCGCCCGCCAGCTTCTGGAAGACTGCAGCTACCTTTGCCCAGCGCGCCATCGCGCCACGCCAGCGCTACCGTGCCGGCGCGGGGCAGCATGCCCTGCAATGTCGCCACCGCCTTGGTGACCGGCGAAAATGTATCGGCGCGCGGAGGATCAACCCGTGCGTCAAGCTCGCTATACGACATCTATCCGTTCTCTCTGGGTTCCGGTCTCCCGGAACTCCCCCCTGATTCCGCAGCATACCTTTCGCAGCGGTCAAGAGCAGTGTGTCGCAGAAAAAAGATTGACATTCACAATTCTGAATAAGCGGCCTTGCTCCGCCGCACCGAGCTAGGCAGAACCCCGCCCAGCCACTACGCTTGGCGGGTGGATACCGCTGTCCAGACCCCTACCGATGAAGTGCTGATGTTGGCCTATGCCGACGGTGACAGCGATGCGTTCTCCGAGCTCTACGCCCGGCATCGCGCGCGGCTGTTCCACTATCTGCTCGGCCAGCTGCGCGACCGCCCCTTGGCCGAGGAACTGTTCCAGGACGTCTGGCAGAAGATGATCAACGCCCGGGCCGGCTGGAAGCCCGATGCGGCCTTCGCCACCTGGCTGTTCCGTATCGCCCATAACCGCCTCAACGACCACTGGCGCGCCGCCCGTCATCGCCCGGCAGCGCCGGACGACGCCGACGAACGCACCGCGCGCCTGGCCGACAACTGCACACCGGAGCTTGTGGCCGACGAACAAGCCCAGCGCCTGCAATTGCGCCAAGCCTTGGCCGAGTTGCCGCCGGAGCAACAGGAAGTCGTGATCCTGCGACTGGAACAGGAACTCAGCCTGGAGGAGATCGGGCAGATAACCGGCGTGGGCCGGGAAACCGTCAAGTCGCGGCTGCGCTATGCGATGGACAAGCTGCGCGCGAGGTTGAGCGAATGAACATTCCAGACATACTGACCCCCGAAGAGCGCGAAATGGCAAGGCTGCTTGGCCGGCCTGGTGCTGGCGCAGCAGCACCCGGCGCGCAGCTGGACGCCCGCATCATGGACATGGCGCGCACCGGGCCGCAGGCACAGGCTCAACCGGAGCAGCCTCAAACAGAAGCACCTACCCAATACCGCGCCGCGACGGTACCCGCCTCCCGTGGCCGCGGCTGGGGACGCCGCCGCGGGCTGGTGTCTTCATTCGCCGTGGCGGCATCACTGGTACTGGTGGTTGGCCTGGCCTGGCAGCTGCGACCGCTGACGCCACAGCAACCGGCGATGCAGCACGCCGAAATGTCCGCGGCCGCCGCTGACGCAGCGTCCGCGGATATGGCAGCCGCCGAAGTCGCTGCTGCACCTGCGGCGCCACTTCCCGTCCAGGCCGCTGAGGATGCCGCAACGCCCGCTCCCGCTGAACCGCAGGCCAAAGCCGTAGTCAGCGCGAAGGAGCGCAGCGTCGGCGCCGCACAGCCAGGCGCTGCGCACAACGACGAAGTGCCCGTCATCGAAAAGCCCAACGCCAGCAATGCAGGGCAATCACCTCGCGCCTTCTCCGCCGCACCGGTTGTTGTGCCACCTGCCCCACCTGCCCCTCCAGCACCCATGATGGCTCCCGCACCGATGGCTGCCCCGGTTCAAGCCGAACAGGCCGCCATTGCACAGGACCAGCGCTATAGAACCGAGGCAGCACCAGCACGCGCGTCGCCGCCACGGCTGACGACGACGGGCTCCACACCGATTCCGCATGCCGGTGCCAAGGCAGTGAGCAAGGCCGCCGAGGCACGCCGCCAGCGTGCGGAAGCTATTGCAGCAGATAGCACTCCCGACATCGAAGCCGATGCCACACTGTCGCGCCACCAGTGGATCAAGCGCATCCGCGAGCGTCACGAAAGCGGTGATCTGGAAGGTGCGAAAGCCAGCCTGCGGCGCTTTGCCCATGACTACCCGGAAGCCCGAATTCCGCGCGACCTGCGACCACTGCTCAAGGATTGAGCCGCATCCGCTACAGCTTTGCGGCGCGGCCACTAGAATGACGGCAATGCTCGACACTCTCGCCGTACCCGCCAGCCACGAGCTGGACATCAAACACAGCCGCTTCCTCGCGCAGGCAGCGCCGATCGGTGATGCCGAGGCGGCGCTGGCGTTCATCCAATCGGTCTCCGATGTCGACGCCACCCATAACTGCTGGGCTTACCGGCATGGTAACGAATACCGTTCCAGCGACGATGGTGAACCGGCCGGAACCGCCGGTCGCCCGATCCTGGCCGCAATCGATGGCCAAGGCTACGACCGCATCGCGGTGGTTGTGACGCGCTGGTACGGCGGCATCAAACTCGGTGCCGGCGGCCTGGTCCGCGCCTATGGAGGCACCGCTGCCGAGTGCCTGCGGCTGGCCCAGCGCAGTCCCCTGGTACCGATGACCGAGCGCATCCTGCAATGCGGCTTCGAGGACATGGGCATCGTGCACACCCTGCTCGGCAACGCCGGCGCCGAGAAACTCGAAGAACACTTCCTGCCCGAAGGCCTGCGCCTGCATGTGCGACTGCCGGCAGACCAGATCGAAGCGCTGGCCCTGCGCCTGCGCGACGCCACCCGCGACCGCCTACGTTTGAGCGAACCCGTGAACCATGACTGACACCTCTCCCACACAGCCGCGCAAGCTGCAGAAGCTCGGCAGCCTGAAGACCTTGTGGCCGTTCGTGCGCCGCCATGGCGGCCTGTTCACAGCCTGGCTGCTTGCATTGGCGGTGTCATCCACAGCCACGCTGAGCCTGCCGATGGCGGTCAAGCAGATGATCGACCACGGCTTCTCCGGCGGTGGCGAGATCAACCGCACCTTCATGCTGCTGTTCAGCGTTGCAGTGGTGCTGGCATTGGCGACTGCCGCCCGCTTCTTCTTCGTCTCCCTGCTGGGCGAAAAAGTGGTCGCCGACCTGCGCGGCAAGCTGTATGCACACCTGATCGGTCTGGATGCCGGCTTCCACGACCGCACCCGCAGCGGCGAACTGGTGTCGCGCCTCACCGCCGACAGCGAACTGCTGCGCAGTGTGATCGGCTCGACCATGTCAGTCGCGCTGCGCAGCAGCGTCACCGTGGTTGGTGCGATGGTGATGTTGTTCGTGACCAGTCCGCGGTTGGCGGTGTACTCGCTTATCGGTATCCCGCTGGCAGTGCTGCCCATCGTCCTTGGCGCGCGCAAGTTGCAGAAGATTTCGCGCGCCAGCCAGGACCGTGTCGCCGACGCCAATGCCCTGGCCTCTGAAACACTGGGCGCGGTACGTACGGTGCAGGCGCATGCCCGTGAGCCTTATGAGCGTGGTCGCTTCGAGGCCGCACTGGATGTGTCCGTGGCTACGGCAAGACGCCGCATCCGCACCCAATCCTTCGTCACCGCCATCGCCATGGTGCTGGTATTCGGGGCAATTGTTGCTGTCTTGTGGTCCGGCGCCCACGATGTGGTTGATCACCGGATGAGCGCCGGTACGCTTGGGCAATTCCTGTTGTATGCCTTGATCGGCGGTGGTTCGGTCGGTGCCTTGGCCGAAGTGTGGAACGAACTGCAGCGCGCCTCCGGCGGCATGGGCCGTATTGGTGAACTGCTGGCCGAGAGCCCGCAGATCACCGCACCCGCACAGCCGCATCCACTGCCATCGCCGGTTCGCGGCGAAATCCGCTTCGAGCATGTCTCCTTCCATTACCCACAGCGACCCGATCAACCGGCGCTGGATGATTTCAGCCTGAGCGTTGCACCGGGCGAAACCGTGGCGCTGGTTGGGCCATCTGGTGCTGGCAAGAGCACCGTATTGTCGCTGCTGCTGCGCTTCCACGATCCGGACAGCGGCAATCTGCGCCTGGACGGTATCGACCTGCGCGAGCTTGACCCGGCCAAACTGCGCCAAAGCATTGCGCTGGTACCGCAGCAACCTGCCCTGTTTGCCGCCAGCGCCGCCGACAACATCCGCTATGGCCGACTGGAAGCCAGCGACGAGGAAGTACGCGCCGCCGCGCGTTCAGCCGAGGCAGACGACTTCCTGATGCAGCTGCCGGAAGGCTACGCCAGCGACCTGGGCGAACGCGGCGCACGCCTGTCCGGCGGCCAGCAACAACGCGTAGCCATCGCCCGTGCCTTGCTGAAGGACGCACCGGTACTGCTGCTGGACGAAGCCACCAGCGCACTGGATGCGCAGAGCGAACGTGCGGTGCAACACGCACTGGAGCGGCTGATGGCCGGGCGCACGACACTGGTAATCGCGCATCGTCTGGCAACTGTGCTCAAGGCCGATCGCATCGTGGTGATGGATCACGGCCGTATCGTCGCGCAGGGCACGCATGCTGAACTGCTGGCACAGGACGGTTTGTACGCCGAGCTGGCGCGGCTGCAATTCATAGATTGAGAACGCTGCGCTAACGTCTGGGTAACAACGCCAACGGCAAGCTCGCTATGTGTTCGCAACTACCAAAATGCGAGCACCTTTCCAGCATTGGAGGCGAACCATGGCGTTCAGACAGTTTCCAGCAACCACAAGCGATGGCGAGAGTTGCATCGTCATCGAGTTCCTTGATGAACCCGGCAGCCAGGCCAGCAGCACTATCCGGCCACCGCGTTACGAACTTGCCGATGGCCGACCGTTACTGCGGCGCGGCAGCAACCTGTTCAGTGCCGACGGCGAAGTCAGCCTGTCGATGAACCAGCCCTACCGGGCCTGACCCCCGCCCAACAAGCGCGCCGTGACCATCACCGGCGCGCGTCGGGATGCTGAGCCAGGCCGGTATCCGGTAATTCTGAATACGCTGTGCCGATCTGGCTGGAGACTGGTCAAATTTTCACCAACCATCTTGACAGCCTTGTGCCCCAAGGGATGTAAGGAATTATCCACATGCTTGCACACACTCGCCTGTGGATTAAGTCGCAGACTTTGAGACGCCAATAGGCTGCCCCCTCCCTTTTGCGTAGCAAAAGGGAGGGTTGGGGACGGGTGCTTTTGGGCTGTTGCAGTTGCAGTAGCTCTTGCGACTGTTGCCTCGCGTGCTTCGCGGCTTACGCCGCTCCTACAGCTTTACCCCCTCCCTTTTGCGTAGCAAAGGGGTGGGTTGGGGTGGGGGGCTTTTGGGCAGTTGCTGTTGCTGTGGGTCTTGCAGTTGTTGGTTGGCCTGCTGCGGGGCTTACGCCGCTCCTACGAGGTGGGGTTTTTTGTGGGTGCGGGGTCTGCCGCGAAGCTGATGGTCCCCAAAGGCCAGACAACCTCGGCAACTGCAATGCGCTATCGGCTTCGGCCATTGATGCGAGTTTCGCGGCTTACGCCGCTCCCACAACCGATGCGCTTAGCGCTCCAGCACGCGGCCTATGCCGCTGCTGTTGATCTCGTCGCTGGCCGCTGAAATCACCTCAGCCGAATAGGCCTGCACGAAGCCCATGCGGAAGTGCACTTCACCGCCCGGCGTACGTGAGGAGTGAATCGACGCCAGGCTGATGCCATGCCGCTCGAACACGTGCAGCAGCTCACGCAACGAACCTGCACGGTCCTCCGGCAGATGCACGCTCATCGCGCTCTGATCGGTCAGATCCGCCAGCAGATAACCGACGCGCTCGAAGCTGTAGTTACCGTCGCGCAGGGTCTGCTCATCCACCGCAGCCTTGTTGTCGGCCAGATACTGCGTGCGGAATGCCGCACGCGCGGCATCATCGCCCTGCCCCACCAGACTGCGCAGCTGCTGCAGTTGCTGCAAGAGGTGGTCCAGCACTTCGCCTGCGTGTGGATTACCAAACTGGATGTCTTCGTAGATGGCCGGGTTCAACGACAGGATTCGCGAAATCACCGCTGCATCCAGTTCAAATGCAGCCGAGCGATACGGCATCAGTTCGCTCAGCGAGCCCAGCATCGGCGCGTACTCGCGCAGCACGCCGGCCTGGGCCAGATGTGTTGCATGCACCATTGCCTGCACCAGCGCCATTACCCGGTCGTGGTGTTCGGCAGTGCCGCGCACGCATTCGGCCTGCAAGGCGATGCACAGCTCGTCCAGCCACACCTGCCACTGCGCATCCAACCGCGCTTCGCAGACCACCATCACCCGGCCCTTCAAGGTCGGCGCCTTGGGCGGTGCGGTCATCGGGTGCAGGCCGGCGACCGAGGCCTGTGATTCCAGCATCGCCGCTACCGGCTCGGCCTTGATCGAGGTGACGTCCAGCCACAGCTTGCCGCGCTCTCGTCCGGCCGAGTGCAGGATGTACTCGCGGATCAATGCAGGTGTATGCCGGATCGGCGCCGAGAACAGCAGCACATCCGCTTGCTCCAGCAATTGCTCGGGGGTCTGCGAGTCAACATCGACCGGGTCGTGACCGATCACCTGCAAGCCCATGCGCGATTCGAAGAAACCGCGCAGCCAACGTCCAAAGGCACCGCCGCTGCCGACGATGCCAATGACTGGACGCATAGTCACGCCAGACGCTCGGCGCGGAAGCGATACGGGGTACCCAAGGCAGCTGGTGCGGCCGCCAATACGTCGAACTCTTCCACGCCAGTGGCCAGCGTCGCTTCCAGCGCAGCGTGCACGCCAGCGATAGCGCGACTCACGCCGTCCTCGAAGCTGTGACCCTTGAGCAGGAAGGCGACCAGCAGCGACATCAGCACGTCTCCGGTGCCGGCCACATCCACCGGCAGATGCGGCGAGGTCCAACGCCAGATCTGCTCGCGACCGATGGCCAGCGTCACCAACTCGCCCGGATCACCGGATACCGAATGCGCGATCACCCATTCCGGGCCGCGCTCCAGCAGTTTGCGCGAGGCGGCGATGGCATCGTCCTGTTCCAGGGCCGGCATGCCGGTCAATCGGCCCAGCTCGAAGGCATTGGGCGTGACCAGCCAGGCGTGCGGGAGCAGGCGCTCGATGAAGATCTTTTCCAGCCCTGGCTCAACGTAGGGACCGGTATGGGTGTCGCCGATCACCGGGTCCAGGCAATAACGCAGCTGCGGCGATTGCGGCAGCACTTGGTCCAGCCAATCAGCAAACGCGGCGCCGTTGGCAACACTGCCGAAGTAGCCGGATACCAAGGCACCGGCGCGCTGCGGCAGGCCCCGCTCGGTTGCGCCCTGCAGCAGCTCGGCGAACCAGTCTGCAGGCAGCACGCGGCCGCGCAGCGTCACGTAGAACGGCGCGTTGCTCAGCAGCGTGGTTGGAATTTCAGCAACGCGCAGGCCCAGGGCACGCAGCGGCGGTACTGCCGCGCTGTTGCCGGCATGGCCGTACACCAGCTGGGATTGCACGGAAATCACGTCCACCGGCGACGGCCCATCCGGGCGTTGCCGACGACCGTGCACGAGATGGCTATGGTCGACTTCGTTCATCGCCCTATTCTACGTCCGCTGGGCAAGGCGCGACTGCATACGCTTGCGCGCGCAACCAATAGCAGATGGCATGACGAAAAAAGCCGCAGCAAGCTGCGGCTTTGATTCATGTAGTGCCGAGCCGTGCTCGGCAGGGGCATTACAAGCAATCCATGTAGTGCCGAGCCATGCTCGGCAGAAGCCTTACCGGGAACGCTCCTGCCGAGCAT
>NZ_JBRREF010000084.1:0-19187 GCF_056760135.1 Stenotrophomonas sp. STEN023
GCCGCCGCCCCCGACCACTCCCTCTCCTGCCGGTTCTCGGTTTTTTGTTTTTTTTTCTTTTGTGTCCCGGGTGCGGGCCCCCGGGGCGGGCCGCCCCCCCCCGCTCCTACGGCATTGCTGGTAAAGCCCCTGCCGAGCATGGCTCGGCACTACATTGGATATTAGGAACCCTCATGCGCATCGATATCTGGTCCGACGTGGTCTGCCCCTGGTGCTGGATCGGCAAGCACCGCTTCCAGCGTGGTCTGGAACTGCTGGGCGCTGACGTACCCGAGATCGATGTGCACTGGCACCCGTTCCTGCTGGATCCGGATGCCAGCACCACGCCGGTTCCGCTGCGCGAGGCTTACGCGGTCAAGTTCGGTGGCATCGAGCGCACCAACCAGATGCTGGCGCAGACCCAGGGCGCGGCCCGGGCCATGGGCCTGCCGATGGATTTCGACAAGGGCCAGGTCAAGGTCAGCACGCTGCCCGCGCATCGCCTGATGTGGCTGGCCGGCCAGCACGGTGTGCAGGAGCAGGTAGGTGAAGCACTGTTCCGCGCGCACTTTGCCGAGGGCCGCAATCTGGCTGACCCGCAGGTGCTGGTGGCCGCCGCCGCAAGCGGTGACATCCCCGCTGAGCGCGTGCTGGCAATGCTGGCTTCGGAAGAGGGTCTGGCCGAGGTCCAGGCCGGTATCGGCCAGGCGCAGGCGCTGGGCATCCAATCCGTGCCGACCTTCGTCATCAATGGCCAGTACGCCGTGCAGGGCGGGCAGCCGCCGGAAGTATTCGCCGAGGTGCTGCGCAAGATCGCCGCCGAGCAGGCCCCGGCTGCCGCGGCCAGCGATGATGAACAGGCCTGCGGCGCGGACGGCTGCAGCGTCTGAACGCGGGCTCTGACGCGGCGGGCGCCATCTGCGACAATGCCCAGCTACGCCGCAGCCTGCGGCGGGATGGAGTTCTTGCATGCTTTTGATCGGCGTTGCCGGCACCGAACTGACTGCCCAGGAGCGCGGCTGGCTGCAGCACGACGCCGTGGCCGGCGTGGTGTTGTTCAAGCGCAATTTCGCCTCGCGTGAGCAGGTGGTCGAGCTGACCAGCGCGATCCGTGCCGCTACCGCGCGTCCGCTGCTGATCAGCGTGGACCAGGAAGGCGGCCGCGTGCAGCGTTTCCGCGAGGGCTATGCCGAGCTGCCGCCGCTGCAAGGCTTCGGCAAGTTGTATGCGACCGATCCGGAGGCTGCCCTGGCGCTGGCCGAGCAGCACGCCTGGCTGATGGCCAGCGAGATCCGCGCCAGCGGGCTGGACCTGAGTTTCGCACCGGTGGTGGACGTGGGCCATGGCAACCTTGCCATCGGCAACCGTGCCTTCGGCGAAGATCCGCAGGTGGTGGCCGCGTTGACCGGTGCCTATGTGCGCGGCATGCACTCGGTCGGCATGGCGGCAACGCTCAAGCATTTCCCCGGCCACGGCACGGTGCGTGAAGACACGCATGTGGACACTGCAATCGATCCGCGTGCGTTTGCTGAAATCGAAGCGCACGACCTGATACCGTTCCGGGCCGGCATCGCTGCCGGTGCCGACGCGGTGATGATGGCGCACGTCATCTACCCGCAGGTGGCGCCGGAACCGGCAGGCTACTCGCCGCGCTGGATCAACCAGATCCTGCGCGAACAGATGGGCTTCCGTGGCGTGGTGTTCTCCGACGACATCGGCATGGCGGCCTCGTTCGCTGCCGGTGGGGTCAAGGCCCGCGTCGATGCGCACCTGGATGCCGGCTGCGACGTGGTGCTGGTCTGCCACCCGGAGCTGGTCGAAGAATCGCTGCAGGCCGTGGCCGGTCGCAGTTTGAACACCGCCGCCCTGCTGAGCCTGATCGGCCGTGGGGCGATGGGTTGGGGCGGCCTGCTGGCCGATGCCCGCCATACTGATACCCGTAATCATCTGTTTGAAAACCTTGGAAGAACCGCCTGATGTCCAAACTCACTCTTGAACAAGCCGTGGCCCAGGCCGACCTGCTGGTCGACCGCCCCACCATCGACACCGCCATCGCCGGTATCGCCGACGCCATCGCGCGCGACTACAAGGGCGAAGTGCCGGTGTTCATTTCGATCATGAACGGTGCGCTGCCGTTCGCCGGCCAGCTGGCGCTGGAACTCGGCGCGCGCGGCCAGGATGCGCAGTTCGACTACATGCAGGCCTCGCGCTACCACGGCGAGACCGGCGGCGAGCTGGTCTGGAAGCACCGCCCGGTGTCGGCCCTGTTCGGCCGCCGGGTGATCCTGGTCGACGACATCCTGGACGAAGGCTTCACCCTGCAGGGCGTGCGTGAATGGTGCCTGGAACAGGGCGCCACCGACGTGCGCATTGCCGTGCTGACGGTGAAGAAGCACGACCGCGCACTGCCGGGCGTCAAGGCCGATTACGCCGGCATCGACCTGCCGGACCGCTTCGTGTTCGGCTTCGGCATGGACGTCAACGAGTCGCTGCGCTCGCTGCCCGCCATCTACGCAATGAAGCAGTAATACCGGTGGCCGATGCTTGCCATCGGCCTTCGGTTTGATCGCGCCCAGGTCACGCCACAGGCGTGGCCTGTACGTGTCCAACGAAAACATCAGGAATGAGCATGGAATCTATCGCCCTGGCCGTGATTGGCGGCACCGGCGTGTACAAGCTGGCCGCGCTGGACGATGTCCAGGCCCATGAAGTGGAGACTGTCTACGGCGCTCCGTCCGGCCCGGTCCGGGTTGGCCTGTTGAACGGCCAGCGCGTTGCGTTCCTCGCCCGCCATGGTGAAGGCCATTCGATTCCACCGCACAAGATCAACTACCGCGCCAACCTGGCCGCGCTCAAGCAGCTGGGCGCAACCCGGGTGCTGGCGCTGAACACGGTTGGCGGTATCGGTGACGACTTCGGTCCGCGCGTGCTGGCCTGCCCGGACCAGCTGATCGACTACACCTGGGGCCGGATTTCCACGCTCAGCGAGGAGGAAGGCAGCGAGGTGCTGCATGTCGATTTTGGCCACCCCTACACCCCGGCGTTCCGCAGCAAGGTGCTGGCGGCGGCCAAGGCCAAGGGCGTGGCGATCCAGGACGGCGGCTGTTACGGCGCAACCCAGGGCCCACGCCTGGAGACCAATGCGGAAATCGCGCGGATGCGCCGTGATGGCTGCGATCTGGTCGGCATGACCGGCATGCCCGAGGCTGGGCTGGCGCGCGAACTGGGGCTGGAATACGCCTGTCTGGCCATTGTCGCCAACTGGGCGGCCGGTTGCGGCGACGCTGGAGAGATCACCATGGCCGAAGTTCTGGCCAATGTGGAAGCAGCTTCGTCTGGTTTGCCGACTTTGGTGGGTGAATTGGCCCGGGGGTGATTGTCATCCCGCCTTAAGGTTTGCATACTCCGCCAGTGCGCTTCATTCAGCGTGCATCAATCCATTCATCGAACAAGGTCTCGCATCACCATGCCGAACGGTACCGTCAAGTGGTTCAACGACGCCAAGGGATTTGGCTTCATCTCACCGGAGGACGGCAGCGCCGATGTCTTCGCGCACTTCTCCGCGATCAATTCCAAGGGCTTCCGCAGCCTGCAGGAAGGCCAGCGCGTCAGCTATGACGTGACCCAGGGCCCGAAGGGTGCCCAGGCTTCGAACATCACGCCGGCCGAGTGATCCACCCGGTTGTGCGGAAAAACCCCGCTTCGGCGGGGTTTTTTTTTAGCAGTGGCAGTCGGCCCAGGGAGGGACTGCAATGAGCAAGACACTGGATATCGCCATCGTCGGCTACGGCACGGCTGGGCAGGCGTTGGCGGTGCTGCTGTCGCGCGACGGGCACCGGGTACAGGTGTTCGAGCAGGCAGCAACGCCGGGCCCGGTCGGTGCGGGCTTCCTGCTGCAACCCAGTGGACTGCAGGCGCTGTGGCAGATGCAGCTGATGCCGCAGGTGCTGGAGCATGGTGCGGTGGTGCGCCGCCTGTATGGCGAAACCCCGTGCGGACGTGCGGTGATGGACATGAACTATGCCGGGCTGGATGCGCGCCTGTGCGGCATCGGCATGCAGCGCGGGGCGCTGTTCTCGCTGCTGGACTCGGCCTGGGATGCGGGCGCTTCGCTGCATGTGGACAGCCGCATTGGCGGCATCGATGAATCCCTGCAGCGCGTGCAGGACCAGCACGGGCGCTGGCACGGCCCGTTTGATCTGGTGATCGCCACCGACGGTTCTGGCTCGGGGCTGCGTGCGCAGGTGCAGGGCACCAAGTTGGACAGGGTTTACCCCTGGGGTGCGCTGTGGTGCCTGCTGCCGCGCGGCGACTGGCAGCACGGCGATGAACTGCGCCAGCGCTACGTGGCCGCGCGCAAGATGATCGGCCTGCTGCCGGTGGGCACGCGCCCGGGCGACAGCGAACAGCGCCTGAGCTTCTTCTGGAGCCTGCCGCGTGATGGTTTCCAGGCCTGGGAGCGTGATGGGCTGGAACCGTGGCTGGATGAGATCGCCACGCTGTGGCCGCAAGCGCGTGAGCGCCTGGCTGGCATCAGTGTGCAGGCGCAGCTGGCCCGCGCCAGCTACCGCGATGCGGTGATGCAGCGCTGGTACCGCGGGCGGCTGGTGCTGGCTGGTGACGCCGCGCATTCGATGAGTCCGCAGCTGGGGCAGGGCGTCAACATGGCGCTGATGGATGCGATGGCGCTGCGTGATGCCCTGCGCGCCGAGCAGAACATCGAGGCAGCGCTTGCGCGTTACCAGCACCAGCGCAAGGCACATGTCTGGTTGTACCAGTTCTGGAGTCGCTGGCTGACGCCTATCTTCCAGTCCGATCACGACTGGATCGCCAATGGCCGCGACCTGTTGTTCAAGCCGATGGGACGCATGCCCGGCGGCCGTGGCCATATGCTGCGGGTGCTCAGCGGCACCCAGCATGGCCTGTTCGGCAAGCTGGCGCTGCAGGATGATTTCATCGCTGCGCTGGCCGAGGTCGCCGGAAAACGCTGAGCGACGCGCGGCTGGCGGGCGCTTGCGGCAGAATCAACGGCGATCCTCCTCGAGTCGCCGCCATGCTTCCGCCGCCGCCGCCATTTGAAACCCACGTCGTCGACAACCAACCACCGCCGTTCGCCGAACGCGACCTGTGGCAGGACGACCTGGCCCTGCAGCAGTGTGTGCAACGCGAGGGCGCCGAGTCCTTCGCGGGAGCACTGCAGCACTACGGTGTACTGGCCGGTGGCGAGCTGTACCGGATCGGCTTTGATGCCAATCGCCAGCGGCCGCTGCTGCGCACCCACGATGCGTACGGCAACCGTATCGATACCGTTGATTTCCATCCGGCGTATCACCGGCTGATGGCCACGGCAAAAACCCGCGGCGTTGCCGGGCTGTCCTGGCGCTCGGCGCAGCCCGGTGCGCATGTGGCGCGTGCGGCCTTGAGTTATCTGCACAATCAAGCCGAAGCCGGCAGCAGTTGCCCGCTGACCATGACCCACGCCGCAGTGCCGGTGTTGCGGCAGGAGCCTGCGTTGGTCGAATGGGCCAGCAAGGCAGCCGCACCTTTCTACGACGCGCGCGACGTGCCGATCGGCGACAAGCCGGGCATCACCCTCGGCATGGGCATGACCGAGAAGCAGGGCGGTTCCGATGTGCGCGGCAACACCACGCTGGCGACGCCGTTGGCGGGAGAGGGCGAGTACAGCCTGGTCGGGCACAAGTGGTTCTTCTCCGCGCCGATGTCCGATGGCTGGTTGGTGCTTGCGCAAGCACCGGGCGGTTTGAGCTGCTTCCTGATGCCACGCAGGCTGGCCTGCGGGCGCCGCAACAACTTCCATCTGATGCGTTTGAAGGACAAGCTTGGTGACTGGGCCAATGCCTCCAGCGAAGTCGAGTTCTGTGGTGCCTGGGCGCGCCGTGTAGGCGATGAAGGACGCGGTGTGGCGACCATCATCGAGATGGTGATGCTGACCCGGCTGGACTGCATGCTGGGCTCGGCCGCGCAGATGCGCATGGCCTTGGCGCAGGCGCTGCATCATGCACGGCACCGGCGTAGCTTTGGCAAGCTTCTGGTCGAGCACGCTTTGATGGCCAATGTGCTGAGCGACCTGGCGATCGAATCGGAAGCGGCGACCACCTTGGCGATGCGCGTGGCAGGCGCAGTCGATGCCGCGCCGCGGGATCCGCAGCAGGCGGCGTTCGCGCGCATCGCCACGGCCATCGGCAAGTTCTGGATATGCAAGCGTGCGCCGGGCTTCGTCAATGAAGCGCAGGAGTGCTTGGGCGGTGCCGGCTATGTGGAAGAGTCGATGCTGCCGCGGCTGTACCGGCAGGCGCCATTGAATTCGATCTGGGAAGGCAGCGGCAACGTGCAATGCCTGGATGTGTTGCGCGCGCTGCAACGCGAACCGGAAACCCGCGTGGCCTTGCTGGCCGAATTGCAGCAGGTTGCCGGTCGCAACGATGACTACGACCGGGCGCTGCAGGCGCTGTTCGGGCGGCTGCAAGCAACAGAGTTGCTGCAGGCCGATGCGCGCACGCTGGTGGTGGATATCGCGTTGCTGTTGCAGGCAGCGACGTTGCTGAACGCGGACAGCCCCATTGCGCAGACCTTCGTGCGTTCGCGGCTGCGTCAATCGCAGGCGGTGTATGGGCAACTACAAGTGGATACACCGTTCGCGGACATCCTGGTCCGTGCCTTGCCTGCAGGAGCGGCGTAAGCCGCGAAGCTTGCAGCGATGCAGCCGCGAGTCAGCTTGCAATTGCAGAATGCCGGCTTGCAGACGTTGCCTTGTGGGAGCGGCGTAAGCCGCGAAGCCGAGAGCGATTGAAGCCGCGAGCAAGCCAGCAACTGCAGAATCAAGGCCGCCGCGTACGATAGTTGTCTACGCCGCTCACGGCTTTCCTGCAACGCGCCCCGCCGCAGTCCTGGTCAACCGGCGCCATCCAGCGTAGGGTCGAAGCGCAGCACCTGGTTGCGGCCGCTGCGCTTGGCCCGGTATAGCGCAGCGTCGGCCTTGCGCAGCAGAGTGAGGCCAGCCACGCCATCGACCGGATACGTGGCCACGCCCAGCGAGATGGTGATTGGCGGCAGCGTCTTGCCCGAGAACGGCACGCTCATCTGCGACAGGGCAATACGTAATTCCTCGGCCTGGCGCAGGGCGCTGCTGCTGTCCGACTCGGGCAGGATCACGGTGAATTCCTCGCCGCCATAACGGCAGGCAATGTCTTCGCCGCGCAGGCGCGAGCCCAGCAGTTGGCCGATGGCTGCCAGCAAGGCATCGCCGCCGCCGTGACCGTGGGTGTCGTTGAACTGCTTGAAGTGATCCACATCCAGCATGATCACCGACAGCGGGAAGTCGCGGCGGCCGCAGCGGGCGATCTCGCGGGTCAGCGATTCTTCCAGATAACGGCGGTTGTACAGCCCGGTCAGTGGATCACGGATGGATTGCAGGCGCAGCGACTCGCGCAGGCGCAGATTGCTCAGGGCAAGCGACAGCTGCTCGACCGCGGATTCGGCGATGTTCAAGCGCGGCAGCGGGCCTGGGCCAACGCCGGAAAGGAATAGGAAACCGATCTGCACGCCCTGTGCCGACATCGGGATGCAGGCGGTGGCCACGCTTTGGCCGCTTTCCGGTCGGCTGATATGCGGGCAGCTGGCATCGCGCAGCAGGTCGTCGATCACATGTGGTTGCCCGCGTCGGATTGCCCAGCAATCGCTGGGCGGCAGGGAGGCGCTGGTTTCCACCAATGGTTTTCCCCAGCTGACGATGTTCTCGGCGCGGTCGTTGGAGGCGCGCAGCAGATAGACCGAGCCGGCGACATTGGGCATCAGTGCTTCCAAAGTGCGCGCGCTGATTTCCAGAGCTTCCTCGGGGTTGGCGCAGCTCTGCAGCAGGCCGGTATAGCGACCCAGTGTCTGCAGGTCGGCGCTGGAGCGCTCGATCTGCTCCAGGTTGCCGGCCAATTGCTGGCTGGCGCTGGCAGCGCGTCGTTCGGCGCGGGTGCGGCGGCGCAGTTCGGATAGCAGGATGCCGTACACCGATGCGACCACCGCCAGACCAAACGGAATGCCGGCGAAGGCGAGCCCCAACAGCAGGTCGGCGCTGCGGCGCGAGCTCGCAGCACGCTCGACCAGACGTTCGTGTTCTTCCTCGACCATGGTCCGTACCTGCTCGCGGATTGCGCTGGTGGTGCGGAAGGCGGTCTGGTTGATGGCTGCGCGCGCTGCGTCCAGGCCGCGGCTGTCATAGATGTCGACCACATGCTGGATCTGCTGCAGGCGCCGGTTCACCAGTTCGTTGAGCTTGACCGCGTTGCGGGCCTGATCGGGATTGTCCGGGACCGACTTGGACAGGCTGCCCAGCAGCAGCGGCAGTCGCTCCACGCTTACCTGGTAGTCCAGCAGATAGGCCTGGCTGCCAGTCAGCAGGTAACCACGCTCGGCCGATTCGGCATCGAGCACCATCGACTGGATCTCGTCAATCCGGCTGATGACTTCATGGGTGTGGGCGACCAATCGCGCATCGGCGATGAACCTGCGTGCGCCAACGAATACACCAACACCGATGGCGACGAACACCAGCGCCGAAAAAATCAGCGCGAATTTACTGCCTGTGCGTTTCTGCATCCGGCCCTTGACTGCATGATCGAGGTGATACGCATGTGCTGCCTGTGCGCGTGATCACTTGCCCATCCGGATGGTGTTCACCCGGCCCCCAGTGGGATCACGCTGGCCGCGCGAATGCCACGCAGCTGCCATCGGCATGACGGCTGCGTGGCGAGTCTATCAATGCTTGGCGGCGTCTGCTTTTTCGCGCGCGTCCTTGGCCGCATCGTGGGCATGGTCGGCCACTTTCTGCGCCGCGCTGGCGGTGGCAGCACTGGCATCGGCGGCGGCGTCCTTGGCTGCGACGGAGGCTTCATCGGCGGCTTTGGCAGTGGCGTCGGCGGCCTTGTCCAAGGCCTGCTGTGATTCGGCGGCGGCAGTACGGGTGGCGGCAGCGGCCTGATCGGCGGCATCGCGGGTGGCGTCCGCGGCGGACTCGGCTGCATTCCTGGCGGCGTCGGCGGCATGGTCGGCGGCAGCGGCTGCGTCCTGCCTGGCCTGCTCGGCATTGCGGTCATTGCAGCCCGCCAAAGCCAGCACCAGGCCTGCGGTCAGTACGGGGACAAACAGCTTCATTGCACTCTCCTGGGATGGGCCAATGCGATCAGCCTAGGCGGTGGCGTATTCAGATCACGTCAACGAACCATCGCACGGCGCGTCTTGTTCAAGCGGAGCGATGCGGCTGCTGGGCATCGCAACGCTTGATGCAATCGCAGCCGTAAAAAAAGCCGCTGGCGAACCAGCGGCTTTTCTAGACTAGCTTGGAAGCAGAAGTTATTACTTCTTGGCTTCTTCAGCAGCGTCCTTGGCCTGGCCAGCAACGTCTTCAGCAGCCTTGGCAGCGTCAGCAGCGGCGCCAGCAGCAGCGTCGGTGGTGGCGGCAGCAGCAGCGGTGGCAGCGTCGCCAGCTGCGTCAGCAGCGGTAGCGGCGGTGTCAGCAGCAGCCTGGGCAGCGTCAGCGGTAGCCGCGCCGGCGGTGGCAGCAGCGTCAGCAGCGCCCTGGGCTTCGGTTGCAGCGGTGTCAGCGGCAGCGGCGGCGTCAGCAGCCTGCTCCTGCTTCGAGCAGGCGGTCAGGGCCAGACCCAGGGTCATTGCGATCAGCAGCTTGTTGATGCTCATTAGTGAATCCTCGTCGTGAAATTAGGCAACGCGCCATTGCGCGCCGGGAACATGATGACAAGCCCATTTCGGCTGTCAAGCGGTCCCGCATTCAGGTTTGAAAAAATCTGAGATTTTTCAATCAAATCAATTCAATGGCGATTGCAGTTGCTTCGCCGCCGCCAATGCAAAGGGATGCAACGCCACGCTTGAGGCCGCGTGTGCGCAATGCATTTACCAGCGTAACCACCAAGCGGGCACCCGACGCACCGATGGGATGACCCAATGCACAGGCGCCGCCATTGACGTTGATCTTGGCATGCGGAATACCCAGCTCGCGGATAGGTGCCATCGCCACCACGGCGAACGCTTCGTTGATCTCGAACAGGTCAACGTCGGCGATGTTCCAGCCGGCTTTCTCGAGCACCTTGGTGATCGCGCCGATCGGTGCGGTGGTGAACCATTCCGGTTCCTGCGAGAACGTGGCGTGCGCGGCAATGCGGGCCAGCGGCTGCACGCCGCGGGCGGCGGCATCGTCGGCTGAGAGCAGTACCAGCGCTGCGGCACCATCGGAAATACTGGAGGAGCTGGCGGCGGTGACGCTGCCGTCCTTCTTGAACGCCGGACGCAGGGTCGGGATCTTGCTGACGTCCGACTTGCCCGGCTGCTCGTCCTGGCTGAACTCGACCTCACCCTTGCGGGTGGCAACCTTCACCGCGACGATTTCGTCAGCGAACGCGCCGTTGGCCACGGCGGCCTGCGCACGGGTCACCGACTCGATGGCGTAGGCATCCTGTTCTTCGCGGGTGAAGCCGAACTTGGCAACGGTTGCCTCGGCGAACACGCCCATGGCCTGGCCATCGTAAGGATTGGTCAAGCCATCCCATGCCATGTGATCGACCGCCTGGAAGTTGCCGTAGCGGTTGCCGGTGCGCGAGTTGGGCAGCAGGTGCGGAGCGTTGGACATGGATTCCATGCCGCCGGCCACCACGATGCTGGCTGAGCCGGCCTTGATCAGGTCGTGGCCGAGCATGATGGCCTTCATGCCGGAGCCGCACACCTTGTTGAGGGTGGTGGCGCCGGTGCTGGTCGGCAGGCCTGCGGCAAGCGCGGCCTGACGTGCCGGTGCCTGGCCCAGGTTGGCGGGCAGCACGCAGCCCATGATGACTTCGGACACGTCGCTGGCGGCAATGCCGGACTGCTGCATGGCCGCGCTGATCGCGGCTGCACCGAGGGTAGGAGTGGGAACGCCGTTGAACTGGCCAAGGAAGGAGCCAATGGCGGTACGCTTGGCGGCGGCGATGACGATGTCGGACATGAGCAATCTCGGTTATACCTTGCGGCAATTATCGAACGTCTGCAGGGTCTGGCACATTGGACCAACGGCACATCCCCACAGACCGTGGATTGTCGTTGCAGTATAGAAGGTAGCCGGAGTGCTACCTGCACCAGGTAATACCTGAATTGGCAAATCATCCACAGGACGGAGAACAAGGGAATGAGTAGTGCAAGGGTAAATGGCCAGGTGGCGCGCAGCGTGTTGGCCAGTTCATTGGCGCTGGCCTTGGCGGCCTGCGGGAGCGGTAGTGGACCCAAGTCCGATCCGCCGCCGGTGACACCGCCAGTGACGCCGCCACCGACCACGACGCCACCGGTGGTCACCCCGCCGGTGACGCCGCAGCCAGCCTTTGACGCGCACCTGGCGCTGACCAATACGCCCGCCGCGCGCGCGATGGGCCTGACCGGCGCTGGCTACCGCATCGGTGTGATCGACTCAGGGGTGATGCGCAACCATCCTGCGCTGGCTGGGCGGGTGCTGGTCAACCGCAACTACGTGAATCCCGCACAGAACAATCTTGCGGTCGATGACGTGGTCGGCCATGGCACCACGGTGGCGCAGCTGGCAGCTGGCGCGCCGACCGGGCAATGGCCCGGCGGTGTTGCGCCGGGTGCGCAGATCCTTTCGGCGCGCATCATCGCCGACAAATCGCCAACCGATGACGGCTCGGGCAACGGCAACGAGGTGACCGGCGCGCTGGGTATGGCCGCGATCCATGCCGACCTGATCCGCGATGGCATGCGCATCATGAACAATTCCTGGGGCGGCCTGTATTGGACCCGGGCAAACGTTACGGCGGAGATCGCCAACGAATACCGGCCTTTCATTGCCAATAGCGACGGGCTGGTAGTGTTCGCCACCGGCAACGAATCCAAGCCCAATCCTTCCGACATGGCGGCGCTGCCGAGCAAGGTGGGTAGCCCTGGCAGCTATCCCGCGGCTGATCTTGAACGTGGCTGGCTGGCGGTTGCGGCGTTGGACACGGCCAAGCCAACTGCATTGGCGTATTACTCCAATGCCTGCGGCGTGGCCAGGAATTACTGCCTGGTCGCGCCGGGGACCTCGTTGTTCCTTGGTCACGACAGCACGGCCAACAACCTGACGTATTACTACGGTAGCGGCACCTCGTATGCAGCGCCGCTGGTGTCCGGTGCGGCGGCATTGGTATGGCAGGCGTTCCCTTACTTCAATAATGACCTGGTGCGGCAGACCCTGCTGGGCACGGCAACCGACCTGGGCGATCCCGGCCCGGATGCTGTGTTCGGTTACGGCCTGCTCAACGTGGGCAAGGCAGTGAAGGGACCGGGCAAGGCCGATTGGGGTGACATCAAGGTCGATGTGAATCAGCCCGGGCTCAACTCGGTGTGGAGCAATCCAATCAGCGGCGTGGGTGGACTGGTGAAAACCGGTAGCGGTTCGTTGGGTTTGTCCGCCGCCAATACCTATGCAGGCGCTACCCGCATCCAGCAGGGCACGCTTGCACTGCGCGACGGCGGCTCGATCCGCTCCAATGTCAGCATCGATGCGCAGTCCAATCCTTCGGCTGCGGCACTGCAGTTCATGGGGGGCACCACCCGTGTGGTGGGTAATGTGGACAACGGTGCCAGCGTGATCGTGCTCAGCAATGAAGGGTCGGCAACGATCGAAGGCAACTACGTGCAGCGCTCGGGCGCGCGCTTGATGGTTGCGCTTGGTTCCAACGCCTTGCAGGTTACCGGCACTGCGAGCCTGGATGGCGGGGTGATGGTCAGCGGTGCGGTTGCCGGCTATGTACCGCAGGACGGTCGCCGCCAGGACCTGCTGAATGCAGCTGGCGGCATCAGCGGGCAGTTTGCTACGCCTGCTACCGGCGCCACCGGCGTCACCTTGCTGCAGACCCAGTACGGCTATGACGCCAACAACGCCTGGCTGCAATTGGACCGGGTGAGTGTGACGGCGGCGGCAAACACCGCCAGCGTTGGCCTGCGCGCGATGTCGGCAGCGCAGCGGGTGGAGCAGGCATTCGAACTGCTGGATTCCGATAGTGGCCTGCAGGCCTCAACGTTTGGCGCAGCGGCGGCGTCGGTGCAGGGCGTAGGCGGCGGATTTGCCGGCCTGGCCCAGAGTCTGGAGAGTCTGTCCGGGCAAGCCCATGCCACCGCCACGGCGATGACCTTCGACAGCATCGACATGAACCGACGTGCGCTGTCCAGTCAGTTCGCCGACGGCGCCACCCGGCCGGCGGCCAGTGGCGTGTGGATGCGCAGCCTCGGTGGTGGCGGGCACGGCGGTTACCTGGGCAGTGATTACAGCGTTGGCGGCTGGATGATGGGCGGCGAAACCGCGCTCTCCAGCAATGCCGTGCTGGGCTTCGCGTTTGGCGAAACCCGGGCCAATGCCAGTGGCGGTGTGGCGCAGGATCGAAGCCGCGATCGCCAGACCCAGTCGCAGCTCTATGCCGGTTGGCAGCGCGGTGACGCCTATGTGCTGGGCCAGGCCGGGTTTGGCCAGTACCAGCGCGAACTGGACCGTGGCCTGCTGCTGGGTTCTGAGCGAGCCGGCGTGCATGCGCGCTACAACGGCAACTTCCTTTCCAGCAGCGTTGAGGCCGGTTATCGGCTGGGCCACGGTGCGGCGCAGCTGACGCCGTATCTGGGGGCCGACTACACGCGTATCGACGGTGGCGCGTTCAACGAACAGGGCGGCTACGGCTTCGGCCTGCGCGCCGATGATTGGAGCAGCAGTCGCGTACAGGCCTTGGCTGGATTGCGCGGGCAGTACCTGTGGAAACGCGTGGCGTTCAATGGCTATGCCGAATGGCAGCAGGCGCTGGGCGACAATGGCCTGAGCCTGGATGCGAGCTTTGTCGGGGTGGATGCCTGGGCACCGATTGCAGGCCTGCAGCCATCGCGTTCGGGCGGTTTGTTCGGGCTGTCGGTGGATTCCTGGCTGGCCCGTAATACACGGCTGTCGCTGGGTTACGACCAGCGCTTCGGTCCGCGTGGCGACAACCGGCAGGTCTCGCTGCGTCTGCAGCAGGCGTTCTGATCCGGCAGCGGTTGTCGCCGGCAGAAAAGCAGAAGGCGGGCGAGATGATCGCCCGCCTTCCGTGTTTCAGCGGCAGTGCTTACTCGCCGCGCAGGCGGTTCATGCGCGGCACCGAACGACCCATCGGCATCTTCAGCTTGCCGATGGCTTCCAGCCGGCTTTCGGCGATGCGGTCGGCCGCACGCTGCGGCGAGACGTCATCGCGCTCGGACTGGTCGAAGATCTTGCCGAGGTTGTGGTAGATGCTGCGGATCAGGCGCATCGCGCGCTCACGGTTGTAGCCGTCGATCTCCAGCGACACATTCATCACGCCGCCGGCATTGACGGCATAGTCCGGTGCCCACAGCACGCCGCGCTTGTACAGCTCATCGCCGACTGCATGGCTGGCCAGCTGGTTGTTGGCGGTGCCGCAGATGACCTTGGCCTTGAGCCGCTCCAGCGTGCCCATATCGATGGCGCCTTCCATCGCGCAGGGCGCGAACACGTCGGCTGCGACGTCGTAGATGGCATCGGGCTTGACCGCTTCGCAGCCGTATTCAGTAACGGCCTTCTGCACCAGTACCGGGTCAAGGTCGGTGACGTAGAGCTTGGCGCCGCGCTCACGCAGCAGCTTCACCAGTTCCATGCCGATATGGCCCAGGCCCTGCACCGCGATGCTGAGCTTGCCGATTTCCTCGTGGCCGAACTTGCGCTTGACCGAGGCCATCAGTGCCTGCAACGCGCCATAGGCGGTAAACGGAGCCGGGTCGCCGGAGCCGCCATGGACCTGGTGCACGCCGGTCACATAACCGGTCTCCAGGTAGATGTTCTCCATGTCGTTGACGTCGGTGCCCACGTCTTCGGCGGTGATGTAGCGTCCGGCCAAGGCCTCGACCTGGCGGCCGAAGGCGCGGAACAGCACTTCGCTCTTGGCGGTGCGGGGGTCGCCGATGATCACCGCCTTGCCACCGCCCACATTCAGCCCGGCCAGGGCGTTCTTGTAGGTCATGGTGCGGCTCAGGCGCAGGACGTCGCGCAGCGCATCATCGGTGTTGGCGTAGGGGCGCATGCGCACCCCGCCCAGGGCCGGGCCCAGGGTGGTGTTGTGGATGGCGATGATGGCTTTCAGGCCGGCATCGCGGTTCTGGCAGAACAGGACCTGCTCATGGCCGGAGGTCTCGAGGGTTTCGAACAACATGCGGGCTCCGATGGCGTGTTTGCCACAACGTCAGTGATCGTGTGGCCAAATGGCTGGCCGGAAAACAAAAAATGCGACTTCGTCGGGGCAGTGACGGGTCGCGGATGCGCCATTCTAATCCATTCCCGCTAGGGGAATGTTCAGGCTGGGCTACCCGCGCTGGCACCTCACTTTGCCGGAAACGGCGGCCGCTATGCCCATCGATAGCCTAAACCCGCAAAAGGTCACGCTGCGCTGCAACCTGACCTGCGGGGGCGGCGGTTCTATGATCGGTTGCAATAGAAACCGGATGTTGCACGGCCCATGAGTACCCCCGCCTCCCAGCTCCCGCAGGCGCAGCCTGAAACCACCCCGCTGCGCTTCGTCACCGCCGCCAGCTTGTTCGATGGCCACGACGCGGCCATCAACATCATGCGTCGCCTGATCCAGGCGCAGGGCGCGGAGGTGATCCACCTCGGCCACAACCGCAGCGTGGAAGACGTGGTGCGTGCCGCGCTGCAGGAAGACGCCGATGCCATCGCGCTGTCGTCCTACCAGGGCGGGCACGTGGAGTACTTCAAATACATGGTCGACATGCTGCGCGAACGCGGCGCCGGCCATATCAAGGTCTTCGGCGGCGGCGGAGGCACCATCACCCCGGAAGAAATCCGCGAGCTGCAGGCCTATGGCGTGGAGCGCATCTACCACCCCAACGACGGCATGAAGATGGGGCTGGTGGAAATGATCGAGGACGTGGTGGCGCGTGCTGGCAAGGCCCGCGAAGCGGCCGCCCGCGACGTGCATGCGGAAGCGCCGTCGATCGAGGATGAGATCGGCATCGGCCGGGTGCTGTCGCAGCTGGAAGATGGCAATCACGGTGAGGCCGAACTGGGCTTGCTGCGCAAGCAGTGGCAGCTGGCCGCTGGCAAGACGCCGGTCATCGGCATCACCGGCACCGGTGGCGCCGGCAAGTCCTCGGTCACCGATGAACTGCTCAATCGTTTCCTGGCCAGTTTCCCGCAGATGCGCATCGCGGTGATCTCGGTCGATCCGACCCGTCGCCGTACCGGTGGCGCGTTGCTGGGCGACCGTATCCGCATGAATTCGCTGCGCTCCAAGCGCGTCTACATGCGCTCGATGGCAACCCGTCGCCAGCATGCGGCGATCAATACCGTACTGCGCGATTGCATTGGCTTCCTGAAGTCGCTGCATTTTGATCTGGTGATCGTCGAGACTGCCGGTATCGGCCAGAGCGACTCGGAGATCGTCGATCTGGTCGACTTCCCGATGTATGTGATGACCAGCGACTTCGGCGCACCCAGCCAGCTTGAAAAGATCGACATGCTCGATTACGCCGAGCTGGTGGTGCTGAACAAGTTCGACAAGCGCGGCGCCGAAGATGCACTGCGTGACGTGCGCAAGCAATGGAAGCGCAATCGCGTCGCCTTCGCCATGAAGGACGAGGACGTACCGGTGTACCCGACCATTGCCAGCCAGTTCAATGATCCGGGCATCAGCTGGATGTTCGCCAACCTGTGTCGTCTGCTGCGCGAGAAGGCCAAGGCAGACGCCGGCCTGCAGCCGCAGATCGATACCACGTTGAAGGAGCCGCGTGCGACCGTGCTGATCCCCGGTGCGCGCGTGCGCTACCTGGCCGAGATCGCCGAGCAGGGCCGTGGCATCAATGCCCGCATCGAATCGCAGGCAGAAGTGGCCGAGCGTGCGCAGAGTCTTTGGCAGGCACTGAAAGAGCTGGGTGATGCAGCACAGCCGGGTGCGCTGGATCTGTATGCCGGCGATGCGCTTACCGATGCGAGCGTCGACAACAGCATTCGCACCCTGCGCCAGCGCTACAACGACGCCGTGCAGTCGCTGGATTCGGACGCGCTACGCCTGCTGCGCGAGTGGCCGGCACGGCTGAAGTCGATCACCGATCCGGTCAACGAGTACCAGGTGCGCGGCAAGACCATCCGTGTCGAGAACTACCGCGAATCGCTAAGCCATCAGCAGATCCCCAAGATCGCTGCGCCTACCTATCGCAGTTGGGGCGAGCTGCTGGTATTCCTGCAGAAAGAGAACCTGCCCGGTTCCTATCCGTATACCGGCGGCGTCTACCCGTACCGCCGCAGCGGCGAGGATCCGATCCGCATGTTTGCCGGTGAAGGCACGCCCGAGCGTACCAACCGTCGCTTCCATTACCTGAGCGTCGGCCAGCCGGCCGCGCGTCTGTCCACTGCCTTCGACAGCGTCACCCTGTATGGCGAAGACCCGGCGCCGCGCCCGGACATCTACGGCAAGATCGGTAATTCCGGCGTCAACATCCCCACCCTGGACGACATGAAGAAGCTGTATTCCGGCTTCGACCTGTGTGCGCCGACCACCTCGGTGTCGATGACCATCAATGGCCCGGCACCGATGATCCTGGCGATGTTCATGAACACCGCCATCGACCAGCAAATCGAGAAGTACCTGCAGGAAGATCCCGCGCGCTGGGCCGAGGCTGAGCAGAAGATCGCGAATCTCTTCGAAGGTCGCTCACGTCCGCAGTACCATGGCGAGCTGCCGCCGACCAATAATGGCCTGGGCCTGGCACTGCTGGGCGTCACCGGCGACCAGCTGGTGGATGCCGACACCTATGCGCGGATCAAGGCCGAGACCCTGTCCACGGTGCGCGGCACCGTGCAGGCCGACATCCTCAAGGAAGACCAGGCGCAGAACACCTGCATCTTCTCCACCGAGTTCGCACTGCGGATGATGGGTGATATCCAGCAGTACTTCGTCGACCACAAGGTGCGCAACTTCTACTCGGTGTCGATCTCCGGTTATCACATCGCCGAGGCCGGCGCGAACCCGATCAGCCAGCTGGCTTTCACCCTGTCCAATGGTTTCACCATCGTCGAGTACTACCTGGCGCGTGGGATGAAGATCGATGACTTCGCGCCCAACCTGTCGTTCTTCTTCTCCAACGGCATGGACCCGGAGTACACAGTGATCGGCCGGGTCGCGCGGCGCATCTGGGCGCGTGCGATGCGCGAGCGTTACGGCGCCAACGAGCGCAGCCAGATGATGAAGTACCACATCCAGACCTCGGGCCGCTCGCTGCACGCGCAGGAAATCCAGTTCAACGACATCCGCACCACGCTGCAGGCGCTATATGCCTTGTTCGATAACTGCAACAGCCTGCACACCAACGCCTATGACGAGGCGATCACCACGCCGACCGAGGAGAGCGTGCGCCGTGCGGTGGCGATCCAGATGATCATCAACAAGGAGCTGGGGCTGAACTTCTGCGAGAACCCGTGGCAGGGCAGTTTCATCGTCGACAAGCTCACCGACATCGTCGAGGAGGCCGTCTACAAGGAGTTCGAGGCGATCAGCGAGCGCGGTGGCGTGCTTGGCGCGATGGATACCATGTACCAGCGCGGCAAGATCCAGGAAGAGTCGCTGTACTACGAGCACAAGAAGCACGATGGCAGCCTGCCGCTGGTTGGCGTCAACATGTTCCTGCCCAAGGAGCATGCCGGCGAAGTGGCCACCGAGATCGAATTGATCCGCTCGACCGAGGAAGAGAAGGGCCAGCAGATCGAGAACGTGCATACCTGGCAGCGCAATCGCAACGCCTTGGCACCGGCGGGCGAGACCTCGCATGCGCATGAGGTTGAAGGCGCAGTGGCGGATGGCGAAGCGCACGATGGCCATGGCCTGGGCTACCTGCAGAAGACCGCACGTGATCGCCGCAATGTGTTCGAAGCGCTGATTGAGGCGGTGAAGACCCATAGCCTCGGCCAGATCAGCCACGCCCTGTACGACGTAGGCGGCGAGTACCGGCGCAACATGTAAGCAGCACAGGTGTAGCGCCGAGCCCTGCTCGGCAGGGGCGTTCCAAACAATCCCCGGCATGTAGTGCCGAGCCATGCTCGGCAGGGGCTTTCCAGGTACCCCCTCACCTGTAGTGCCGAGCCATGCTCGGCAAGGGCGTTACCGGCAAAGCCTCAGCCG
>NZ_JBRREF010000085.1:0-18833 GCF_056760135.1 Stenotrophomonas sp. STEN023
GGCGGGCGCCCCCGCGTCCGCCCGACCACACCCAACCCACCCCCCCCCCCCCCCTGCGGCGCCCCCCCCGGGGGGCGCGCCCCCCCCGCTCCTACAAAGAAGCAGCACGCCAGCACTTCGCGGGCCGAAGCCAGAAGCGCGGTTTCTGTCAGCCTTCCGACGGCGGAGACTTTCCAGGAGCGACGTCAGCCGCGAAGCTTGCGATCCATACGATTGCGGGCTTGTTGGTAGCTTCGTTGCTGCCAGCTTCGCGGCTGACGCCGCTCCCACACAAAGAAGAAAACCGATGCCAAGGGTTTGGCATCGGCTTTCGGATGACTCAACGTTCAAGTGGAAAGCACTACCGAAGCTGCGGGGGCTTCAGCCCTCCGGCGTAGCCGCCTTGTAAACCGGCTCGCCATCAACCCAGGTCGACAGCACCTTCAGGTCATCAAGCTGGTCGGCGGCAACCTTCAACGGGTCACGATCCAGCACCACGAAGTCCGCACGCAGCCCGCGCTGCAGCTTGCCTACCTGCGCTTCGTCATGACCCGCCCAGGCCGCGTCGCTGGTGAAGCCACGCAACGCCTCGGCAGCGCTCAGACGCTGCTCCGGCTGCCAGCCGCCCGGCGGCTGGCCGTCGCGGTCCTGGCGGGTAACCGCTGCATACAGACCCAGACGCGGATCGACCTGCTCCACCGGGAAGTCCGACCCCAGGGCCAGGCGTGCACCGCTGTGCAGGAAGCGCTGCCAGGCGTAGGCACCGAGTATGCGTTCCGGCCCAACCCGCTGCTCGGCCCAGCCCATGTCCGAGGTGGCGTGGGTGGGCTGCATCGAGGCGATCACGCCGAGCTTGGCGAAACGCGGGATGTCCTGCAGCGACACCACCTGCGAATGCTCGATACGCCAGCGGTGATCCGCGCCCTTGTGCGAGCCCAGCACCTTCTCGTAAGTATCCAGCACGATGCGGTTGCCACGGTCACCGATGGCGTGGGTGGCAACCTGCACCTTGCAGCCATCGGCCTTGCGCACGGCGACTTCGAACTCCTCCGGCGAGGTCATCAGCAAGCCGTGGTTATGCGGGTCGTCGCTGTAAGCGGTGAGCAGGGCCGCGCCGCGGCTGCCCAGTGCACCATCCATGTACAGCTTGACCCCGCGCATCTGCAGGCGGCCGCCGGGATGGGCGTACAGGCCAGCCTTGCACAGGTCCTCCAGCGCTTCGTTGTTGCCATCGGCATAGGCGTCGATGCGCAGCGGCAGCTTGCCCTGGTCGGCCAGACGCTTCATCAGCGTCAGGTCCTCGCGCGATACGCCCATGTCATGCACACCGGTCAGACCATTGCTGACCGCTGCCTGCAATGCGGCCTGCAGACGCTTTTCGCGCGAGGCATCGTCCAATGCCGGGATCTGCGCGTAGACCAGCGAGGCCGCGCCATCGACCAGCACACCGCTGGGCTTGCCAGCGGCATCGCGGAGAATGCGCCCGCCCTCTGGCTGCCAATCGCCGGATAGCGACTTGCCCGCCTTCTCGGCGATACCGATGGCCGCGCTGTTGACCCAGCCGGCATGGCCATCGACACGTTCCAGGTACAGCGGACGCTGCGGGAATGCTGCATCCAGATCGGCGGCAGTGGGGAAATCGGTGTTGTCCCAACGGTTCTGGTCCCAGCCACGACCCAGCAGCCACTCGCCGGGCGCCAGGGTTTTCTCGAAGGCCTGCAGCCGTTCCAGCACTTCGCCACGGGTGCGCGCGCCGGTGAGGTCGGCCTGCATCAAGGTATTGCCCAAGCCGATGATATGCGCGTGGGCATCGATCAGCCCTGGCACCACGGTCGCCTCGCCCACGTCGATGCGCGGCGCCTGCGGGTACAACTGCAGCAGTGCATCGGCACTGCCCACATCCAGCACCTTGCCGCTGTCACTCTCCCAAGCGATTGCGCCGACCACCGGCTGCGCCGGGTCGCCGGTGCGGATGGTATCGGCCACCAGCAGCTTGACCTCGGCCTGGGCCGACAGCGCATGCAGGCAAGGGAGCAGCAGGGCAACACAGGCAATACGACGCATCACGCACCCTCCAGAACGGAATGCGTGGACTATGCCGTCATCGACCGGGCCTGACAAACCGTGCGCTGCACCTCAGCCGGGCAGAAACGCCCGCTGCGCTCAGTCGGCGCTTACGTCCACGCGGACGCGGATCTGCTCGCCGGGGTGATAGTCGCGATGGGTGCGGTACTGGCGGCCCGCGTATTCGTAGGTGACGTCGTAGCCGTCCACCCGCTCGCTCTCGCTGCCATAACCGCTGGGTTCGCAGACGCGTACGTCGCCGCGCTGGTAGTTCGGCCGGTTGCTGGCTTCGTAGATCGCGCGGCCGGCGGCACCGCCGGCAATGGTGCCGACCGCAGTGCCCAGGTAGCGGCCGTCACCGCCACCGATGCGGCTGCCGATCACCGCACCAGCCAGGCCACCGATCACCGTCGCCCATTGGCGGCCGCTCTCGTTGCCCTGCCGGTACTGGCCATTGTCGTAGCCGCGCTGGTCGTAGCCGTCGTTGCGATAGCTGTTGTTGCCATAGCCGCCGGCCTGATAACCATTGTTGTTGTCCACATAACCGCCATCGTTGCGCTCATAGCAGCGCTGGTTGCTGCCCCGCGCGCCGTTGACGATCACCGGATCCACCCGTACCACCCGTGCGTAGTCGTACACCGCGCCGTTGCCGGTATTGCCGCCCTCGCGGTACTGGCCGTCGTCATAGCGCGAGTCCGGCCGGTACTGGCCATCATCGTAAGAGCCGTTGGGGCGGTATTGGCCGTCGTCGTAACGCTGCGCGGAGGCATTGAAGGCGACCAGGCCACCAGCAATCAGGACAGCGGCAACAGCAAGCGATCGACACATGGCAGCAACCACTCCGGCGGGAATGAGGACAAGGGATGAGCGATGCTCAGGCGCGACGGGTGAAACGATCCTGAACCGGCCCGGCCAGCGTTGCACGCCAGCCGGGCCAGCCATCGATCAAGCGCAGATCAGGCCGAAAACTCGGTATCCAGGCTGATCGGCACCGCACTCAGCGCCTTGGAGATCGGACAGTTCTGCTTGGCGTCATCGGCAATTGCGCGGAACTTGGTCTCGTCCAGGCCGGGGACCACCGCCTTTACCTTGAGCCGGATCTGCGACAGCTGCGGGCCACCTTCCATCGACAGGTCGACATCGGCGCGGGTGTCCAATGAGGTCGGCGGGAAGCCCGCCTCGCTGAGCTTGGCCGACAGCGCCATGGTGAAGCAGCCGGCGTGCGCGGCAGCAATCAGTTCTTCGGGGTTGGTGCCCTTCTCATCGCCGAAGCGGCTGTTGAAGGCATAACGGGTGTTCTCCATCAAACCGCTCTGCGGCGTACTCAAGCGGCCCTGCCCGGTCTTCAGATCGCCTTCCCAGTGTGCGGTGGCGTGACGCGAAATACCCATGGTCGAACTCCTCGTGGTGGATGACCTGGCCAGCCTAAACCAACTCGCGTTAGCAGCTTGTGCGGCACCGCATGATGCCCCTGCGGCGTGCCCGGCAGCAGCCAGCTACAGCGCCGATGATCGGTGCACGACGCGGTTTGAGCATGACTTCCGGCCCCGATTTGTTGTCCAAATACGCCCGGAAGCAATATTTATGGGCTTTTTCTTCGATTACCTATTGGCGTCACGCAATACATGCCCTACATTTCGCTTGCCGACGGGGTCGGCACGACCAACAACCAACCGTTCACGGAACAGGAAATCATGGCAAAGACCGCTAAAAAGGCTGCCCCGAAGAAGGCAGTGAAGAAAGTAGCCACGAAGGCTGCAACCAAGGCTGCCGCCAAGCCGGCCGCACCGAAGCCGATCAAGGAAGCACTGACCAAGTCCGGTCTGGTCGCCCACATCGCCGAAGCCACCTCCGTCGCTGCCAAGGACGTGCGCGCTGTGTTCGCCGCCCTGGAAGGCGCCGTTGCCGCCTCGGTCAACAAGAAGGGCGCTGGCTCCTTCACCCTGCCGGGCCTGCTGAAGATCTCCACCGTGAGCGTTGCTGCCAAGCCGAAGCGCAAGGGCATCAACCCGTTCACCAAGGAAGAGCAGTGGTTTGCCGCCAAGCCGGCCACCACCAAGCTCAAGGTGCGTCCGCTCAAGAAGCTCAAGGACGCCGCGCTGTAATCAGCGCGCCCCTTGGCGAAGAAACGGGACGGCCCTGCCGTCCCGTTTTTTTTTGGCCAAACGGGCAACGGAAAACGTTCCCATGGGCCGCAGCGTTCCGCCTGTGACGTGGGAAAAACACTGGAACACAGCGTCATGGTCCAAAGCCTCGTACCCGCGCCAAGGCCGGCCTATGGTGGCCACTCCCCCGCTTCCCCACGTAGTCCACCATGTCCATCAGCAAGCATCGCTACCGAATCTCCGTCACTCCGATCGAGACTGACGGCCAGCAGTGCAGCGGCCGTTGCTCCATCGAGTTCGAACAGCGCAGCCAATACAACTGGATGCGCCTGTTGGAATCCGCGCAAGGCCAACGTCGCCTGTCCTGCAATGAAGACGCCGGCATCGTGGTTGTCACCGGCCTGCTGGAGACACTGGCCGAATCGGCTGGCAAGCCCGACAGCCTGTTGGCCGCGTTGCAGCCGGAGCTGGACCAGCTGCTGCACAAGCTCAAGCGCCTGCAGGCCCCGGCCGAGTAAGCTGTTGGCGGAGCTGGCGGCTGCTTGCGTAGCGCTGCGCAGCCACGCTGGATCGGGAGCAGCCGAGTGCAGATCGAATCGACCGCAGGGGGTCTCCAGCTGCCCGACGCGGATGGAGCACAGCGCTGCAACTGGCACCAATGCGCGCATCGCGCATCGAAGGCGCTGGCCTGAAGTGGCCGCGGTGTCGCCTCGGCCTGGCTTGAATCGATGCTGCTAATAAGCCGTTCACCCGATCTGGTTATCTTGCTAGTCCAACCTGCCGCCATCACCGAGTGCGCCCGATGAATCTGCGTTCCCTGCTCCTCCCCAGCATTGCCCTGATCGCCCTCGCCGGCAGCGCCCATGCTGCCCCCCAGGTCAACGGCAAGCAATTGACCGTTGGCGCGGCCGACGTGCAGCAATACCTGGACGGTAGCTTCCCGCGCACGCAGAAGGCGCTTGGCGGCCTGCTCGCACTGACCGTCAGCCAACCACGCCTGACCCTGCCGCAGGGCAGCCGCCTGGACCTGGGCTTCAACCTGGCCATGGCCGCAGGTGGCTCATCGATGCCGGTGGGCGATGTACAGATCAGCAGCGGCCTGCGCTACGACGTGCAGACCCAGGGCTTCCATCTGGACCAACCCACGGTTGATGGCTTCCGCCCCAGCGCTGGTGGTGGTGAGTTGGATTCAAGCACCCGCAGCCTGCTCAACAGCTGGCTGGCCGACTACGCCCGCCGCGAGCCGATCTACAAGATCGACCCGGCCATCGCCAAGGTGATGGGCGTGCTGCAGGTCAAGTCGGTGGGCATCCAGAACGGCCGCATCGCGGTGGAGTTCAACCAGAACCTGGGCAGCTTCGTGCCGCAGGGATTGCTGGGGAACTAAGCGGGCTTGCTATAGAAACGAAGGAGGCCGCGATTGCGGCCTCTTTCATTTTGATCTGCTTGTGGGAGCGGCGTAAGCCGCGAAGCTGACGATGTACCAGCCTCGAAGCCGGGCCTTCCCCAAACAGAACCGTTTCGACTTTTATTGGCAGCACCTGAGCTGACACCAGCTTCGCGGCTTATGGCCCGAGGCCACCCAGCGCCGCTCCTACAAAGCGGAGCGTCTGAGCTGGCGGTAGCTTCGCGGCTTACGCCGCTCCCACAAGAGCAGCGGGCGCCTTTCAGCGCTTCGGCTGCAGCATCGTGCCGGTGCACTTGGGCGAGCCACAACGGCATTCCCAGATCTTCTTCAGGCGCGCGGTGTGACGCTCGGCCAGGGTGATGCCGTAGTTGTAGGTCAGCTCTTCGCCGGCCTTGATGTCGCGAATGGCTTCGATGAACACCTTGTCGGCGGTGCGATCATCGCCTTCGGCCTCTTCGATCATCGCCTCGCAGCTCGGATCGCAGCTGTGGTTGATCCAGCGTGCATCGTTGCCCTTGTAGTTGGCGTCGATGACGTAGTCGTCATTCAAGGTGAACAGAAAGGTGTGGCCGGTTTCCACATCACCCGCATCGTCTGCGTCCACTTCGGCATGGGTACGGCGCTTGCCCTTGTATTCGATGACGCGCTCGCCCTTCTTGATGGCGGCCACGGCGAACACGCCGTTACCGTGGATGGAGGATTTGCGCGCCTGGATCTTCTTGGGCATTTACATGGCCGGGACTTGAGTGAGGCGGTGATTCTCGCCCATCGGGCAGGACAACCCAAGGGCTGGGATCAGGATTGGGAATTCTGCTTCTGCTCTGCAGCGAATCGAAAGCAGGAAGCAGCGGCTGCGCCGCCCCTCTCCTGCCTTCGGCATCCTCTCCCGCGGAGGGGAGAGGAGAACTGCAGCGGCCGCGCCGCTCTCCTTTCCTGCCTGCAGCATCCTCTCCCACGGGGAGGAAACAGCTGCAGTCCCCTGATTGGCTGGGGGTTTCTGCCAGCTGAACAGCAAAACTTGGCCCTCCCGGCGAGAAAGCGTACAATTTTGGTCCACATTGATACCCCCGCTCCCGCAATGCTCCGCGTCACCAAGCTCACCGATTACGCCACCGTTGTCCTGACCGTGCTTGCCGCACGGCCGGCCGAAGTGCTGAGCGCGACCGATCTGGCCGAAGCCGCAGGGCTGGAGCCGCCGACCGTCAGCAAACTGCTCAAGCCACTGGCCCAGGCCGGCCTGGTGGAAGGCCTGCGTGGCGTGCGCGGCGGTTACCGGCTGACCCGCCCGGCCTCCGAGATCACCCTGATCGAGATCCTGGAAGCGATGGAAGGTCCCTTGGCCATCACCGAGTGCAGCCAGGAACAAAGCCAGTGCGGCCTTGCCGGGCAGTGCGGCGTGCGCTCCAACTGGCGGCTTATCAATGATGTCGTTTCCGATGCCCTGCGTGGCGTCACCCTCGCGCAGATGCTGCACCCCTTACCGCTTGCCGACCGTCGACGCATCAGCGCCGACGTCGTCTCCTGAACAACCGTAGGCAGCCCTAATGGCCACCGAGATCATCGAAAAGGTCGACACCGTCGACAGTCCGAACCGTGAGATCCACGAACAGCTGGGGCGCAAGTACGACGCCGGCTTCGTCACCCTGATCGAATCCGAGTCGTTCCCGCCGGGTCTGGACGAGGACGTCATCCGTGCGCTCTCGGCCAAGAAGGACGAGCCCGAGTGGATGACGCAGTGGCGCCTGGACGCCTACCGCCACTTCCTGACCATGCGCCAGCCCGATTGGGCCAAGCTGCAGATCGGCCCGATCGACCTGCAGGCGCTGAGCTACTTCTCCGCGCCCAAAGGCCCGAAGTACCAGTCGCTGGACGAAGTGCCCAAGGAACTGCTGGACACCTACGAAAAGCTCGGCGTGCCGTTGCATGAGCGTGCAAAACTGGCCGGCGTGGCGGTGGACGCGGTGTTCGACTCGGTCTCGGTCGGTACCACCTTCCGCAAGGAACTGGCCGAAAAGGGGGTGATCTTCTGCTCCATCTCCGAAGCCATCCGCGAATACCCGGAGCTGGTACGCAAGTACCTGGGCTCGGTGGTGCCGGTCGGCGACAACTACTTTGCCGCGCTCAACTCGGCAGTGTTCTCCGACGGCAGCTTCGTATTCGTGCCGGCCGGCGTGCGCAGCCCGATGGAGCTGAGCACCTATTTCCGCATCAACGCCAGCAACACCGGGCAGTTCGAGCGCACCTTGATCATCTGCGAGGACAAGGCCTACGTTTCCTACCTGGAAGGCTGCACCGCGCCGATGCGCGATGAAAACCAGCTGCACGCCGCAGTCGTTGAGCTGGTGGCACTGGAAGATGCCGAGATCAAGTATTCAACCGTGCAGAACTGGTACCCGGGCGATGAGAACGGTGTCGGCGGCATCTACAACTTCGTCACCAAGCGTGCCGAATGCCGTGGCGCGCGCTCCAAGGTAACCTGGACCCAGGTGGAAACTGGCTCGGCCATCACCTGGAAGTACCCGTCCTGCGTGCTGCTGGGCGACGACTCGGTGGGCGAATTCCACTCGGTCGCGCTGACCCACCATCGCCAGCAGGCCGACACCGGCACCAAGATGATCCACATCGGCAAGCGCACCAAGAGCAAGATCATCTCCAAGGGCATCAGCGCCGGCCGTGGCCAGAACACCTACCGCGGTCTGGTACGCGTGGACCGTGGCGCCGAAGGCGCACGCAACTACACCCAGTGCGACTCGCTGCTGATTGGCAAGAAGTGTGGCGCCCACACCTTCCCCTATATCGAGGTGAAGAACCCCAGCGCCACCGTCGAGCACGAGGCCACCACCTCCAAGATCTCCGACGACCAGCTGTTCTATTGCCGCGCGCGCGGCATCGACCAGGAAAACGCGGTGTCGATGATCGTCGACGGCTTCTGCAAGCAGGTCTTCAAGGAACTGCCGATGGAGTTCGCGGTGGAAGCCAAGAAGCTGCTGGAAGTCTCGCTGGAAGGATCGGTCGGATGAGCCGCCTGCCGCTGCTCCTGCTGGCCGTGCTGCCATTCGCAGGCTCCGCCGCGTCGCTGGGCAAGGCCTGCGACGATGCCCGCACCCAGCTGGATATCAACGAGTGCGCGGCGGCCGAAGCCACTGCCGCCGACGCCGAGCTCAACGCCGTGTACCGGCAGGTGATGCAGAAACTGCAGGGCCAGCAGGTCGCCATCGACAAGCTGCGCGCTGCCCAGCGCCTGTGGATTCCGCTGCGCGACGCCGACATTGAAGCGCGCTACCCGGTTGGCAAGGACGAGAACCCGCGCGTCCTGTACGGCTCGATGTACCCGATGCTGTATTCGGCCAACAAGGCCGAGCTGACCCGCAAACGCACCCAGTGGCTGCGCGCCACCTTCCTCGATCGCGCCGAAGGCGAGCTCTGATCGCCCCGCACACTACATATTGAAGAACGCACCCTCATGCTGAAGATCGAAAACCTCCACGCAAGCATCGGCGACAAGGAAATCCTCAAGGGTCTGTCGCTGGACGTGAAACCGGGCGAAGTGCACGCCATCATGGGCCCGAACGGCGCCGGCAAGTCCACCCTCGGCAATGTGCTTTCCGGCCGCGACGGCTACGACGTCACCGCTGGCAGCGTGCAGTTCGAAGATGGCGACCTGCTGGAGCTGGAACCGGAAGCACGCGCCGCCGCCGGCCTGTTCCTGGCCTTCCAGTACCCGGTGGAAATCCCCGGCGTCAACAACACCTACTTCCTGCGTGCCGCGCTCAATGCGCAGCGCAAGGCCCGTGGCGAGGAAGAACTGGACTCGATGCAGTTCCTCAAGCTGGTCCGGCAGAAGCTGGCCGTGCTGCACCTGAAGGACGAGTTGCTGCACCGCGGCGTCAACGAAGGCTTCTCCGGTGGCGAGAAGAAGCGCAACGAGATCTTCCAGCTGGCCGTGCTCGAGCCGAAGCTGGCGATCCTCGACGAAACCGACTCCGGCCTCGACATCGATGCGCTGAAGAGCGTCGCCGATGGCGTCAACGCGCTGCGTTCGCCGGAGCGTTCTTTCCTGGTCATCACCCACTACCAGCGCCTGCTCGACTACATCAAGCCAGACGTGGTGCATGTGCTGGCCGACGGCCGCATCGTCAAGACCGGTGGCCCGGAACTGGCGCTGGAGCTGGAAGCCCACGGTTATGACTTCCTGAAGGACCGCGTGGTCCGCGAGGCGGCCAAGTAATGAGCGCTCTTCTGGAGTCACTGGCCGGCACGTTCTGCGGTAGCAAGGAACGCGCCGAGCTGCTCGAAGCCGCGCTGAAAACCGGCCTGCCCGCCGCCCGCAACGAGGCCTGGAAGTACACCTCGCTGCGCCAGCTGGAGCGCCGCAGCTTCACCGCTGCACCGCTGCAGGCCCCGGACATCGATGCCGCACTGCTGGCCGACATCCCGTCGCCGCGTCTGGTCTTCGTCAATGGTCGACATAACGCTGGATTGAGCGATCTGTCGTCGCTGGATGCAGGCGTGCAGGTGCGTACGCTGTCTGCCGTGCAGGCCGAAGAGCCCGAAGCGCTGCGTTTCCTCGGCCGTCGCTTCGAGCGCGCCGATGAAGTGTTCGCCCAGCTCAATGCCGCACTCGCCGATGAAGGCGTGCTGGTGCAGGTGGCCGATGGCATCGTCAGCGAAACCCCGCTGCATCTGGTGTTTGTCAGCGCGGCGGATTCCAGCGATCACGCCTGGCATCACCGCCACCTGATCGAGCTGCGCCGTGGCGCCGTGTTCGGTTTGGTCGAGCATCACCTGCAGGCTGGCGACAGCGCGCATCTGGACAACACCCTGGTGCACGTCCACATCGCCCAGGACGCCGTGCTGTCGCATGCCCGCGTGCAGGCCGACAGCGCGCGTGCCACCTCGCTGCTGCGCACCGACGCGGTATTGGCACGCAATGCCGAGTACCGCCGCATCGACCTGGAACTGGGTGCTGCGCTGAGCCGTCATGAGCTCAACGTGCGTCTTGAAGGCGACAACGCCAAGCTCACCGCCAATGGCGTGCTGCTGGGCACCGGCCGCCGCCATATCGATACCCGCCTGGGCATCGAGCACATCGCCAAGGACACCAGCGCCGAGCTGGTCTGGCGCGGCGTGGCGGCCAACCGCAGCCGCGTGGTGTTCCACGGCGGTATCGGCATCCGCGAAGGCGCCGATGGCACCGATGCCAATCTGTCCAACAAGAACCTGCTGCTGTCGGCCGATGCCGAGATCGATACCCAGCCGACGCTGGTGATCGACGCCGAAGAGGTCAAGGCGGCGCACGGCGCTACCGTTGGTCAGCTCGACGCCAACGCGCTGTTCTACCTGCGCTCGCGTGGCCTGCCTGCCGAACAGGCGCGCGCCATGCTCAGCGCCGCGTTCTGCCACGAGCCGCTGTCCGCGGTGGAAGGCGTTCTTACCGAAAAGCTGGCCCGCCACCTGGACCAGGCACTGCAACAGGCAGGCATGGCATGAATCTCAGCTCCCCGCGTCCGATCCACCACCCGGCCACCGCCCCCGACTGGGAGCGCGTGCGCGCCGACTTCCCGCTGCTGATGCGCGAAGTCAACGGCAAGCCGCTGGTGTATTTCGACAATGCCAACACCGCGCAGAAGCCGCTGTCGGTGATCGGTGCGGTGGATGAGTTCTATCGCCGTTACAACGCCAACGTCAGCCGCGCGGTGCATGCGCTCGGCACCGAGGCGACCGACGCCTACGAAGGCGCGCGCACCAAGCTGGCGCGCTTCCTCAACGTGCGCAGCGATGAGCTGGTGCTGTGCAGCGGCACCACGTTCGCGATCAACCTGGTCGCGTATTCGTGGGCATTGCCACGTTTGAAGGCTGGCGATGTGATCCTGGTATCGCGCATGGAGCACCACGCCAACATCGTGCCATGGCAGCTGGTCGCCGAGCGCACCGGCGCGACCATCCGCGTGGCCGAGATCAGCCCAGACGGCAGCCTCGACCTGGACGCGCTGCATGCAGCGATGACCCCGGAAGTGAAGCTGCTGGCGCTGACCCACGTGTCCAACGTGCTGGGCACCATCAATCCCGTGCGCGAGATCTGCCGCGAGGCGCGCAAGCGCGGCATCGTCACCGTGATCGACGGTTCGCAGGCCGCCCCCCACCTGACGGTGGATGTGGCAGCGATCGGCTGCGATTTCTATGCGGTGACCGGCCACAAGATGTGCGGCCCGACCGGCACCGGTGCGCTATGGGCACGTCGTGAGCATCTGCAGGACATGCCGCCCTTCCTTGGTGGCGGCGAGATGATCAAGGAAGTCAGCTTCGACGGCACCGTGTTCAACGATGCCCCGCACAAGTTCGAAGCCGGTACGCCGAACATCGCCGGTTTCATCGGCCTTGGCGTGGCGGTGGACTACCTGGAAGCGCTGGGTCGCGAGCACATCGAAGCCCGCGAACAGGAACTGCTGGCCCACTTCACCGAAGAACTGCAGCGCGTTGAAGGCCTGCGCATCTTCGGCACTGCGCCGAACAAGGCGGCGGTGGTGTCGTTCCAGATCGAAGGCGCGCATGCGCACGACCTGGCGACCCTGCTCGACCTGCAAGGCGTCGCCGTGCGCTCCGGCCAGCACTGCGCGCACCCGCTGCTGCAGTATTACGGTGTAGCAGCCACCTGCCGCGCATCGCTGGCGTTCTACAACACGCATGAAGAGATTGAATCCTTCATGGCGGCGTTGAAGAAAGTACGCAGCCTGTTGGGTTGAGCCGCGCTGGTTTTGTGGGAGCGGCGTAAGCCGCGAAGCCGAAAGCACTACAGACCGAAATTCAAACAGCGAAAGCGCCCTCACCCCAACCCCTCTCCCGTAAACGGGAGAGGGGCTACGGCACAGCACTGAGTGGCGGAATGATTGTAGGAGCGGCGTAAGCCGCGAAGCCGGCACACCCGCCCTGATCATCCAAGCTGCAATCTGACGATCCACCAGCTTCGCGGCTGACGCCGCTCCTACAAAAGTCCCGCTGCACAGCCCTGCTCACACGTGCAATAATGCGAACAATTCGCATTTGCACAAACGATGAGCCCCGCGTCATCCTCCCTCCTCGCCACCCTGTTCCGCGACCATCACCGCTGGTTGCTGGCACGGCTGTGCAGGCAGGTTCGATGCCGCTGGGATGCAGAAGACCTCACCGCGGAGACCTTCAGCCAGGTCGCAGCATCGCGTACGCCGCTGACCAGCATCGATGAGCCACGCGCGTTCCTGACCACCATCGCCAAGCGCCTGCTGTTCCATCTGCGCCGTCGCCGCGATCTGGAACAGGCCTGGTTGGAACAACTGCGGCACAGCCCGGAAGCGTTCTCGCCCTCGCCCGAGGAACGTGCGCTGCTGCTGGAAACCGTGCTGCTGGTCGACCGCAGCATGCAGTCGCTGCCAGCGCCGGCCCGCGCCGCCTTCCTCTACAGTCAGCTCGATGACATGGGCCACGAGCAGATCGCGCAGCAGCTCGGCGTGTCGGTACGCACGGTCGGCCGTTACCTGCGCCAGGCCTGGACCTGCTGCCTGCAGGACCTGCAGCACACGGATCTGGCTCCGTGAGCGAGCAAGCGGCGATGGAAGCCGCCATCGACTGGATGGTGCTGCTGCAGTCCGGCAACGCCGATGCCGACAGTGAGCAGCAACTGCAGCGTTGGCTGGACGCCTCGCCCGAGCACCGCCAAGCCTGGCAGCAGCTGCAGGAGATCCAGGGCCGCTTCCAGCGCCTGCGCGAGGTTGCCCAGCGTCATCCCGGCCAGGATCAACAGGCGCGCGAACTGCTGCTGCGGCCGTCGCGGCGTGTCGCCCTGCGCTCCCTGGCGGCCTTCGCACTCACCGCTGGTGGCGCCGCCTTGCTCGCCGACCGCAAATTCCCGCTGCGCGAACTCAGCGCCGACCTGCGCACCGCCACCGGGCAGCGCAGCCGCTTTGCACTGGAGGACGGCAGCACGCTCACCCTCGACGCACGCAGCGCGATGGATGTGGATTTCGGTGCCGACCAGCGCCAACTGTGGCTGCGGCGTGGGCGCGTACTGCTGGACATCGCCGCCGATCCGCGGCCCCTGCTGCTGCACAGCCTGCACACCAGGCTCAGCCTGCTGCGCGGCAGGCTCATGGTCGAGCGCTACGAGGCATCCACCCAGGTTGCGGTGCTCAGCGACCACGTCTTGATCGAGGACCAGCACGGCCACAGCCAGCGCCTGCTCGCCGGGGAAAGCGCACGCATCGATGCCAGCGGCATCACCGCACTCGGCAGCAATCCGCTGCAACTGACCGATTGGCTGCACGGCCGGGTCAGCCTCGACAATGCGCCGTTGCTGGATCTGGTCGAGCGCTTGCGTGCCTACCGCAGCGGCTTCCTGCGGGTGTCGCCAGAGGCCGCCACGCTGCGCGTGCAGGGCGTGTTCGGGCTGGATGACAGCGATCGCACGCTCGCCGCGCTGTCCGAAACCCTGCCCTTGCTGATCCATTCCTACGGCCCGGTCACCCTGATCGAAAAAAAGTAGCGTGAGCGTGTCCGGTTTTTCGCCCTCGATACACATCCCTATCCGAAACCCTCTTTCGGAAGCCGTATCGATGTCCGCCTCCCCCCTGCTTCGCCCTTCCTGCCTTGCCCTGGCCTTGTCGCTGGCCTGCGCCGTTCCGCTGGCCCACGCGCAGACCGCAGCCGCTGATGCGGCAGTGCTCGACTACCAGATTGCCGCCGGCCCGCTGGGCGCCAGCCTCAACCGCATCGCCGCCAGCGCCGGCCGCACCTTGTCGGTGGACCCGGCCCTGCTGCAGGGCAAGCAGGCCAGGGCCGTGCATGGCCAGTACTCGGTCGAACAGGCCGCCGCACAGGCGCTGCAGGGCAGCGGTCTGCAGCTGGCCACCACCGCCAGCGGCGCGCTGACCGTACAGCGCGCGCCGGCCAATGGCGTGGAACGCATCGGCACGCTGCGGGTGCAGGGTGACCAGGGAAACCGAACCCAGCTGGGCGATGACAGCCGCAATTCGGCCGACACGCCTTACACCTCCGCGCAGTCCGGCGCGCACCTGTCGCTGCAGCAGATCGAGCGTTCGCGCGGCACCCAGGCCGGTGACATCTTCAAGGGCGTGGCCGGTGTCATCAACGGCGACAACCGCAACTCCGGTGCGCTGGATCTGAACATCCGCGGCATGCAGGGCTTCAACCGCGTGCCGGTGCTGATCGACGGCAGCCAGCAACAGGTCACCGTCTACCGCGGCTATGCCGGCGTGGCCGGGCGCAGCTACATCGACCCGGACATGATTGGTGGCATCGACATCCAGAAGGGCCCGACCGGCGGTGCCGAGGGCGTTGGCGCGATCGGCGGTGTGGTCAGCATGCGTACCCTGAATGCCGAGGACATCATCACCGGCGACAAGGACTGGGGCATCCGCCTGAAAGGCAGCGTCAGCGACAACTCCTCTTCGCCGCCGGCTGCCTTTACTACTGGCGGCCTGCGCAATGGCGGTCGTTTCCTCACCGCCTGTGGCGGCGGCCGCACCTGCACCGTGCAGCAGCTGCCAAGCGAATTTGCCGATGAGACCGGCATGGATCGCCCTTCCACCGGCACCCCGACCGGCGGCAGCGGCAGCATCGCCGCAGCCAAGCGCTTCGGCCAGTTCGAAGTACTGGGCGCCTTCGCGCGACGCAAGACCGGCAATTACTTCGCCGGCGAGAACGGCCCGGGCGCGCCCGAGCCGAACTATGCCACCTCGCGCACCACCGACAGCCGTGGCCGCTGGGTCGAGTACACCACCGTCACCTTCGAAGGCCTGAACCGCTTCCGTGCCGGCGAAGAAGTGCTCAATACCTCGGTCGACAACCAGTCCTGGCTGCTCAAGGGCACCTGGAAGCCCAGCGCTGACCAGGCGCTGGAACTGGGCCGCATGAAGTACCAGAGCCGCTACGGTGAACTGATGCCGTCGGCCATCCTGCGCGGTGAAGGTGCACTGCAATCGGCGCTCAGCGATGTCGATGCCGACACCTGGACCGCACGCTACCGCTGGCAGCCGGCCAACGAGCTGATCGACTTCAAGGCCAACGCCTGGCGTACCGCCTTGGACAACACCATCCGCAACGTCTACTCGTTCCCGGCGCTGCCGCCGGAGTACACCTATATCGAAACCACCTACCGCCAGGCCGAGCGCTGGGGTATCGACGCCACCAATACCTCGCGTTTCATCACCGCCTGGGGCGACGTCGCCTTGCAGTACGGCTTCACCCACGGCAAGGAAGACGTGCATCCGATCAGCGCCTCGCAGAGCTTCAGCAGCAACAACGCCAAGCGTGAGGAAAGCAGCCTGTTCGCCAGCGCCGAGTGGGTGCCCACCGATTGGCTGAAGCTCGACGCCGCCATCCGCCACACCCGCTACAAGAGCTATGACCGCGAGATCACCCGCGTGCCATCGCAGAGCCGCCCCATCACTTATACCGACGTCCACCTGCAGAACAAGGCCAGCGGCAATGCACCGATCGCGGCGATCACCTTCACCCCGTTCGAGGGCGTGCAGGTCTATGCCCGTTATGCCGAAGCGCTGCGCATGCCCGGCCTGTTCGAGACCAGCTCCGGCCCGGTCCCGAGCACGTTTGCAATGGACCTGCGCCCGGAACGCGCCAAGAACCGCGAGTACGGCATCAACCTGCTGCGCGACGGTCTGTTCGCCGAAGGCGATCAGGCGCGCCTGAAGCTGGCCTACTTCGACAACCACGTAAAGGATTACCTGACCCGCACCACCGTGCAGCTGGAGGGCTGGGTGTCGTCACCGGTGATCGAGAATATCGACAACGCCGACTTCAAGGGCTACGAGATCACCGCCGAATACCGCACGCCGCGCTTCTTCAGTGAGCTGTCCGGCAGCTATTACACCTACACCAACTTCTGCCACAGCGACCGCGCCTATCCGACCAAGTCAGAGCCCTGCCATCCGGGCGGCGTCACCGACAGCTATGCCAGCAACCACGTCCCGCCGCGTGCCTCCGGTGCGCTGACACTGGGCACGCATCAGCTGGACCAGCGCCTGACCGCCGGTAGCCGGGTCAGCTACACCGGCAACCGCCCGACCCTGCCACGCGCCAGCAGCATCATCCCGGTGGTCGATTGGGGTTCCTACGTGCTGGTCGACCTGTTCGCCAACTACCGCATCAACGAGCACGTCGCGCTCGACCTGAGTGTGGACAACCTCACCGACCGTTACTACATGGACGCGATGACGCTGGGCCTGATGGCCTCGCCGGGTCGCACCGTGCGCATGGGCTTCACCGTCAACTTCTGAGGAACCGCATATGTCCGCTTCCCCAATGCTGCTGGAACGCAGCCGCAGCCAACGCTTGAAGGCCGCCACCCACGGTACCCACGAGCGCCTGGACCAACGCATCATGCGCGGCGAACCCTTCGCCTCGCTTGAGAACTACCGGCGCTTCCTGCGCGTGCAGTACCGCTTTCACCGTGACCTGGCGGTGCTGTACTCGCTGCCGGCACTGCAGGGTTTGTTGCCGGACCTGGCCGAACGCCAGCGCCTGCAGGAACTGCAGCAGGATCTGTACGACCTCGGTGAAGCCCTGCCCGCCGATGACAACGCCGCCTTGAGCAGCGACATTGACCCGGCCACCGCGCTGGGTTGGCTGTACGTGGTCGAGGGCTCCAACCTCGGCGCTGCCATCCTGTTCAAGCTGGCTGCGAAGATCGGCCTGGATGCCGATCACGGCGCGCGCCACTTGGCCGGCCACCCGGACGGGCGCGCGCGTCATTGGCGGCGTTTCACCGAGGCGCTGGACGGCAACGCGCTGGATGCCGAGCAGGAACAACGTCTGGTGGCTGGTGCCACTGCCGCGTTCCAGCGCGTGCATGGTTATGTCGAGCAGGGCTTTGCCGACTGAGATGGAGGCAACGCTGAGCACCGCACCAACCCCGCCACGGCGCAATCGCGCCGTGCGCGTGGGCTATCTGCTGCTGGGCATGGTGATGGTGGCACTGGGCATCATCGGCGCATTGCTGCCGGTGATGCCCACCACCATTTTCATGATCCTGGCCGCTGCCTGTTTTGGCCGTTCCTCGCCGCGCTTCGAGCGCTGGCTGCTGCAGCACCCACAGTTCGGCCCGCCGCTGCGGCTGTGGCGCGAGCAGGGTGCGATGTCCAAGCGTGCCAAAGCATTTGCCTGCGGCGGCATGGCGCTGGGCTTTGCGATGTTCTGGTACTTCGCGCATCCGTCGCTGCTGCTGTGGCTGGCGGTTGCGATCGGCATGGGCGGCTGCGCACTGTATCTGCTGACCCGGCCGCTGCCGCGCGGCGTAGCCGCGGTGCCGTCCCCGCAATCGGAAGAACGCGGCATCCGCTCCGTCGCCGCAACCGTGACCGTGCTGCTGCACATTGGAATGTTCGCGCTGTTGCTGTGGAGCCGCGCGCCGAGCATGGATCCGCCGCTGGCGGAACCCGCCGAACGCACGCAACTGGTGATGCTGCCACCGCGCGCACCGGAGCAGCCGCTGGAAGAAATCGTCGCCCCAACACCTTCCGCTGCGGCTTCGGCGGAGAAACAGAAACCGGAACCGCCGCGCCCGCTGCCGCCGTCGCCACCGCGCGCCAACGCCAACTGGGTGGTTCCACCGCCGGCGCCGCCGCAACCGGTGCAGCAGGCGCTGGCCCCGCAACAACAGGAAGCTTCGATCGCCGCCGCACCGCTGACCCCACCGCTGCCGCCCGGGCCAAGCGCGGCAAACCCCGGCAAGGACAGCTGGGAAGGCCGGGTCATGGCCAAGCTGGAGCGCCATCGGCGCTATCCGAATGCCGCCCGCGCGCGCCGTGAACAAGGCGTCGCCCACGTCCGCGTCAGCCTTGCCCGCGATGGCTCGGTGCTGTCGTTGGCACTGGAGCAATCCTCCGGCTCGGCGATGCTCGACCAAGCCGCACTGGAAACCTTCCGCCGCGCCACACCGCTGCCGGCGGTACCGGAAACGCGCAAAGCACCGCTGGAGCTGTCATTCCCGGTCGAGTTCTTCATGCGTTGAGCGCAAGGTAAACGACGCGCTTGTAGGAGCGGCGTAAGCCGCGAAGCCGAAAATCCAACAGCAAAAGCGCTACCCCTCCCCAACCCTCCCCTTGCCTACGGCAAAGGGAGGGAGCACAGCCCAGCAACCGCTTCACCTGTAGTGCCGAGCCATGCTCGGCAACCGCTTCACCTGTAGTGCCGAGCCATGCTCGGCAACCGCCTCACCTGTAGTGCCGAGCCATGCTCGGCAGGGGCTTCACTGGTACAGCCCCTGC
>NZ_JBRREF010000086.1:0-18701 GCF_056760135.1 Stenotrophomonas sp. STEN023
AAGCCACTGAGTTTGCAGATCGCGCAAACACCCGCAACCTGACGAACCATCTGCTTCGCGGCTTACGCCGCTCCCACAGAAGGGGTCGGTTGGGTTGTGGGGAAGGCCTCTGCCGAGCATGGCTCGGCACTACAGGGTGGGCTTTTGCGAATAGACTGAGGCCACGAATAGGGAGGTTCCGTTATGAGCTTTGGATCTGGGTATGAGGCTGGTGGTTCTGCCAGCGCGCAGGAAAGCCGTTGTGCATGCTTGTTGCTGCTGGATACATCGGAAGTGATGGGGCGGCAACGCATCGATCTGCTCAACGCTGGGCTGATGCAGCTCAAGCAGGCCTTGTACGCCGATCCTGAGGCGGCGAAACGCGTTGACATAGCCATTGTCACTTACGGCCCGGTACGGACAGTCACTGATTTCGTGGCCGCCGAGAGTTTCTACCCGCCGTTCCTTGTCAGTACTGTTGATGCGCCGCTTGGTGCGGCTATCGAACGGGGGCTGGACTTGATTGGCCAACGCAAAGAGACCTACAAAAGCAGAGGCATCACTTATTACCGGCCATGGGTGTTCCTGATCGGCGCGGGTGCGCCCAGTGATAGCGTCAAACGCGCAGCTGAGCTGGTGAGGGAAGGTGAGGCCAACAAAAACTTCCAGTTTTTTGCGGTTGGTGTGGAAGGTGCGGAGATGGATGCGCTGCGACAGATCTCGGTGCGTGCGCCGCTCACGTTGAAGGGACTGCAGTTCCCGGAGCTTTTCAGCTGGTTGTCCAGTTCCATGCGTGCGGTTGTTGCCTCGGCGCCGGGTGATTCGGTTCCGTTGAGCAACCCGACATCTGCGGATGGCTGGGCGGCAAAGTAGGGCGGACAAGGGTTTTTGTGGGAGCGGCGTCAGCCGCGAAGCTGAGATTGGTGAAATGACCTGCAGCCCGCAGTCGTATGGATCTTTGGCTTCGCGGCTTACGCCGCTCCTACAAAAGCGGGGCGGTGGGTTTGTTGGGAAGGCCTCTGCCGAGCATGGCTCGGCACTACGCTGGGGTTGCTTGATTTACATCAAGGTGGGCATTGCCTTGGCGGCGCATGGTTGCTCTCCTGGCGTGGAGGGTCGTGCGATGGCAAAGCCATTTCCGTTGAATCCCAAACATCCTGAGCGGATCTGCTGGGGTTGCGACAAGTATTGCGCGACCGATGCGCTGGCCTGCGGCAATGGCTCGGGGCGCACGCAACATCCAGCGGAGCTGCAGGGCGAGGACTGGTATCTGGCCTGGGGTATCGAGCCCGAGCTGGGGCGGCCGGGAAGGGCGGCGCTGGAGAAAAAGTCGTAGGAGCGGCGTCAGCCGCGAAGCGGGTGGTTTGTCAGGTTGCGGGCTTTCTTGTGGTTCCAGTGGTGTTGGCTTCGCGGCTTGCGCCGCTCCCACAAGGTGATCGGTTGGATGGCTGGGGAGGCTTCTGCCGAGCATGGCTCGGCACTACCGGTTGGGTTTTTCTGAATGGTGGCTGTCGCTGCTGGGGGGAGGCTTGATCGCGGCGCTGACCGGCCCCATTACCGGAGAACAGTATCCCGGAGGCCGTATGGACCCCAGTCAGAACCCGAATGTTTTTCATGCCACCACCATCTGCTGCGTGCGTCGCGGCGAGCATGTGGCGATTGCTGGCGATGGTCAGGTCACCCTGGGTCATACGGTGATGAAGGGCAATGCGCGCAAGGTGCGCCGGCTCGGCCGCGATGGCCAGGTGCTGGCCGGTTTTGCCGGTGCAGCCGCTGATGCCTTCACTCTGTTTGAATTGTTTGAAGCCAAGCTTGAAAAGCACGGCCAGTTGACCCGCGCTGCCGTGGAGCTGGCCAAGGATTGGCGTACCGATCGCCGCTACGGCAAGCTCGAAGCGCTGCTGGCGGTGGCCGACCGCGAGACCTCGCTGATCATCAGCGGCACCGGCGATGTGATCGAGCCGGAAGACGGCATCATCGCCATCGGCTCCGGTGGTTCCTATGCGCTCAGCGCGGCACGCGCACTGCTCAAGCACACCGATCTGGATGCACGTGGCGTGGCCACCGAGGCAATCAATATCGCCGGCGGCATCTGCATCTACACCAATACCAACGTCGTGGTGGAAGAGCTCTGAGCTCTCCGGCCATCAATCGCGAGTACCCCATGAGCCACAAGATCGAAGTTTCCTCCGCCACCATGACGCCGCGCGAGATCGTGCAGGAGCTGGACCGTCATATCGTCGGCCAGCACGACGCCAAGCGTGCAGTCGCCATCGCGCTACGCAACCGCTGGCGCCGCATGCAGTTGCCCACCGAGCTGCGCAATGAAGTGATGCCGAAGAACATCTTGATGATCGGCCCGACCGGCGTCGGCAAGACCGAAATCGCGCGCCGCCTGGCCACGCTGGCCAATGCGCCGTTCGTGAAGGTTGAAGCCACCCGCTTCACCGAGGTCGGCTACGTCGGCAAGGACGTGGAGCAGATCATCCGTGACCTGGCCGATACCGCGGTCAAGTTGTACCGCGAGCAGGCCAAGGTGCGCGTACGCACCCAGGCTGAAGAGAAGGCCGAAGACCGCATTCTTGATGCCTTGCTGCCGCGGCGCAGCGTCGGCATTGGCTTCGACCCGGAAGCGGCGCGCAATGAACCGTCGGCTGCCGATAACGAAACCCGCATCAAGTTCCGCCGCATGCTGCGCGCAGGCGAGCTGGACGAGCGCGAGATCGAGCTGGATGTTGCTGCCAACGTCAGCATGGACATCATGACCCCGCCGGGCATGGAGGAAATGGGCCAGCAGCTGAAGTCGATGTTCGCCAATCTCGGCAGCGCCAAGTCGAACAAGCGCACGCTGAGCATCAAGGCCGCGCGTCCGCTGCTGATCGAGGAAGAGGCTGGCAAGCTGGTCAATGAAGACGATATCCGCACGGCTGCGGTTGAAGCCTGTGAGCAGCATGGCATTGTCTTCATCGACGAGATCGACAAGGTCGCCAAGCGCAGCGATGCTGGTTCGTCGGGTGGCGATGTGTCACGCGAAGGCGTGCAGCGCGACTTGCTGCCGCTGGTGGAAGGCTCGAATGTGTCGACCAAGTACGGCACGGTGAAGACTGATCACATCCTGTTTATTGCCTCCGGTGCGTTCCATCTGGCCAAGCCGAGCGATCTGATTCCCGAGCTGCAGGGCCGTTTCCCGATCCGCGTGGAGTTGGGTGCGCTGAGCAAGAATGATTTCGTGCGCATCCTGACCGAGCCGAAGGCGGCGTTGACCAAGCAGTACGAAGCCTTGTTGGCGACCGAGGGCGTCAAGGTCAATTTCACTGCCGAGGCGGTGGACCGTCTGGCGGAGATTGCGTTCCAGGTCAACGAGCGGCAGGAGAATATCGGTGCGCGTCGTCTGCACACGGTGCTGGAGCGCTTGCTGGATTCGCTGAGTTATGAAGCGCCGGATCGTGATGGCGACAGTATTGCGATCGACCCTGCCTACGTGGACAAGCATCTGGGTGAGTTGGTGAAGGACCCGGATCTGAGTCGCTATATTCTGTGATGGTTGGTTTGGGTTGGTGAGAAGCGGCGGCACGTTGGTGTCGCCGTTTTTTTTTGCCTGGGCTTTGGCGGGTGGCATTGCCAGTATTGCCCCTGCCGAGCATGGCTCGGCACTACGAATAGCCGGCGGCGCGGCGGCGTTAGCTCTCCCTTTGCCGCAGGCAAGGGGAGGGTTGGGAGGGGTGCTTTTGCCTTTGCTTGCTTCGCGGCTTACGCCGCTCCCACAAGACCGTTGCGGCGCTGCAAGCTTGCTCGGCAAGGCCTCTGCCGAGCATGGCTCGGCACTACCGAAGCCGCGCTTAGCCCTCCCTTTGCCGTAGGCAAGGGGAGGGTTGGGAGGGGTGCTTTGCTTCTGCGTTTGCTTTCGCCTTCGCCTTCGCCTTCGCCTTCGCTTGCTTCGCGGCTTACGCCGCTCCCACAAGACCGCTGCGGCTCTGCAAGCTTGCTCGTTAAGGCCCCTGCCGAGCATGGCTCGGCACTACCGGGCTTGCTTATTCTTCTTCTGGGTCTGGTGGTGGCAGCGGCGAAGGATCTGCGCCGGGCTCGAATACACCGGGCTTTACGTAGTGCGCCATCAGCGCGTCCAGCATTTCGCGGCTGTCACGCTCCAGGTCGAACTGGGTGGGCTCGAGCATGGCGCTGTACAGCACGCCGGTCAGGCCTGCGTGGATGATGCGTGCGCTGCTTGCAGTGTTGACGCCATCGCGAAGCTGGCCCAGGTCGCGCGCGCGCTCCAGGGCGCGGCGGAATATCGCCATCTCTTCTTCGACGCTGTCGTGCTGCAGTTGCTGCATCGCCAGACTCTCGGTGGACAGGTCGTTGCGCAGCATGATTTCCATCATCTCGCGCAATCGCGGATCGTTGGCCAACTCGCTCAAGGACACCAGCATCGCCGAGCGCAGGTCCAGGATCGGCGTGTTGCGCAGCGGCGAGTAGGTCTGGCGCAGGCGCTTGATGAAGGGCACACGCTCGCGGTTGATCATCGCTTCCAGCACTTCGGTCTTGTTCTTGAAGTGCCAGTACACCGCGCCGCGCGAGTATCCCGCGCGTTCGCCGATGGCCGCCAGCGAGGTGCCGGCAACGCCGTGTTCGTGGAAGCACGCCAGGGCCGCATCAAGGATGCCTTCGCGGGTGGCTGCTGCCTCTTCTTTGGTTTTTCTGGCCATTGCGCTGTGCAGGTGCTGGATGAAACCGACCTGAATTGTAGCCGTTTACAAACATGCGTGTATGTATGTATATTTCCGCAGCTTGCCTGACAGGATGGCGAGGCTGTACGTGGCAGTAGCAGGCGGTGCGGTTGTACCCGTAACGTATGTACTACAGATTGCGTCGGCTTCTACGGCATCTTTTCCCGTCCTCGGGCGCTACTTTTCCTTATTGAGCCTCTCCCATGTCTCGAATCAGCAGCTGCCGTCTCGTCGCGCTTTCCCTCGCACTAACCGTCGCGCTCGTTGCCTGCAAGGGCGGCGGGGAGCAGCCGCAGCAGGGCGGCCCGGGCCAGGTCACCGTGGTTACCTTGAAGCCGGAAACCGTCACCTTGACCCGTGAACTGGCCGGCCGTGCCAACGGCTACCAGGTCGCCGAAGTGCGCCCGCAGGTCAGTGGCATCGTCGCCAAGCGCCTGTTCACCGAAGGCAGCGTGGTCAAGGCCGGCGATCCGTTGTATCAGCTGGATGACGCTGCTTACCGCGCCCAGGCCAACAGCGCCCGCGCGCAGCTGGCGCGTGCCGAAGCCAGCGCCAATGCGGCCCGTCTGGCCGCGCGCCGCAGCAGCGAGCTGGTCAAGTCGCGGGTGATCAGCGTGCAGGACGACGAGAACGCACAGGCCGCGTGGAAGCAGGCCGAGGCCGACGTGCTGGCCGCCCGCGCATCGCTGGATGCGGCCAACGTGACGCTGGGCTATGCCCGCATCACCGCGCCGATCAGCGGCCAGATCGGCAAGTCCTCGGTTACCCAGGGCGCGCTGGTCAGCGCCGGCCAGGCCGATCCGCTGGCGACCATCAACCAGCTCGATCCGATCTATATCGACGTCACCCAGTCTTCGGCCGAGCTGCTGCAGCTGCGTCGCGAACTGGCCGCCGGGCGCCTGGAAGGTGCCTCCGAGCTGCCGGTCGACATCCTGTTGGAAGACGGCAGCACCTTTGCCCACAAGGGCAAGCTGGAGTTCTCCGAAGTCAGCGTCGACCCGGCTACTGGCAGCTACCTGATGCGTGTGCGAGTGGACAACCCCGATCAGGTGCTGATGCCCGGCATGTTCGTGCGTGCGGTGCTGGGCAGTGGTGTGCGCCCGAACGCGCTGTTGGTGCCGATGCAGGGCATTGCGCGCGATCCCAAGGGCGATACCTCGGCGATGGTGGTCGATGCCGAAGGCAAGGTTGCCGTTCGCCCGGTCAAGGTCAGCCGCACCATCGGCGACAAGTGGCTGGTCGAAGACGGTCTGAAGGCTGGCGACAAGGTCATCGTCGAAGGCCTGCAGAAGATTGGCCCGGGGATGCCGGTGCAGGCCACCGAGAAGGGTGCCGAAGCCGCCAAGCCAGCCGCCGCGCCCGCCGCGGCGCCGGCTGAAAAGCAGTAAGCGGAGAACTACATGGCACGCTTCTTTATCGACAGGCCCATCTTCGCGTGGGTCATCGCCATCATCATCATGCTTGCCGGCGCACTGGCAATGCTCAAGCTGCCGATCTCGATGTATCCCGAGGTCGCGCCGCCGGCGGTGTCCATTTCCGCCAGCTACCCGGGTGCGTCGGCCAAGGTGGTCGAGGACTCGGTGACGCAGATCATCGAGCAGAACATGAAGGGCCTGGACGGCCTGATGTACTTCTCCTCGAACAGCTCGTCCAACGGCCAGGCCAGCATCACCCTGACCTTCCAGAGTGGCACCGATTCGGACATCGCCCAGGTGCAGGTGCAGAACAAGCTGCAGCTGGCGATGCCGCTGTTGCCGCAGGAAGTGCAGCGCCAGGGCATCAACGTCGCCAAGTCCAGCTCGGGCTTCCTCAACGTGCTGGGCTTCGTCTCCGAAGACGGCAGCATGGATGAGAACGACATCTCCGACTACGTGGGTTCCAACATCGTTGATCCGCTGAGCCGCGTGCCGGGCGTGGGTTCGATCCAGGTGTTCGGTGGCAAGTACGCCATGCGCATCTGGCTGGACCCGACCAAGCTGCAGACCTACAAGGTCTCGGTTGACGAGGTCACCGCCGCGGTCAAGGCGCAGAACGCGCAGGTCGCCGTCGGCCAGTTGGGTGGTGCACCGGCCATCAAGGGCCAGCAGCTCAACGCCACCATCAACGCACAGGACCGCCTGCAGACGCCGGAGCAGTTCCGCAACATCGTGGTTCGTACCGAAACCGACGGCTCCACCCTGAAGCTGGGCGACGTTGCCCGCGTCGAGCTGGGCGCCGAAACCTACGACTTCGTCACCCGTTACAACGGCAAGCCGGCCTCCGGCCTGGCCATTACCCTGGCTACCGGCGCCAACGCGCTGGAAACCGCCGAGGGCGTGAGCAAGACCCTGGACGAGCTGAAGGCCAACTTCCCGGCCGGCATGAAGGCAGTGATTCCGTACGACACCACCCCGTTCGTGCGCGTGTCGATCAAGGGCGTGGTCAAGACGCTGCTTGAGGCCATCGTGCTGGTGTTCGTGGTGATGTACCTGTTCCTGCAGAACTTCCGCGCCACCCTGATCCCGACCATCGCCGTGCCGGTGGTGTTGCTGGGCACCTTTGGCATCCTCGCGGTGCTGGGTTTCTCCATCAACATGTTGACCATGTTCGCGATGGTGCTGGCGATCGGTCTATTGGTCGATGACGCCATCGTGGTGGTGGAGAACGTCGAGCGCATCATGTCCGAGGAAGGACTGTCGCCGCTGGAAGCCACCCGCAAGTCGATGAGCCAGATCACCGGCGCGCTGGTCGGCATCGGCCTGGTGCTGTCGGCGGTGTTCGTGCCGATGGCCTTCATGAGCGGCTCCACCGGCGTCATCTACCGGCAGTTCTCGGCGACCATCGTGTCGGCGATGGCCTTGTCGGTGCTGGTCGCCATCGTGCTGACCCCGGCACTGTGCGCCACCATGCTCAAGCCGCTGAAGAAGGGCGAGCACCACGTTGCCCACAAGGGCATCTCGGGCCGTTTCTTCAACGGGTTCAACCGCGGCTTCGACAACACCAGCGGCGTCTACCAGCGCGGCGTGCGCGGCATCCTGCATCGCCCGGGCCGTTTCATGGCGGTGTTCCTGGCGCTGGCGGTGGTGATGGGCCTGCTGTTCGCGCGCCTGCCCAGTTCGTTCCTGCCCAATGAAGACCAGGGCATCCTGATGGCGCTGGTCAACGCACCGGTGGGCGCCACCCAGGAACGTACCCTGGAGTCGATCTACAAGCTGGAAGACCACTTCCTGAAGAACGAGAAGGACGCGGTTGAATCGGTGTTCTCGGTGCAGGGCTTCAGCTTCTCCGGCATGGGCCAGAACTCGGGTATGGCCTTCGTCAAGCTCAAGGACTGGAGCGAGCGCAGTGCCGACCAGGGCGTTGGGCCGATCACCGGTCGTGCGATGGCAGCGCTCGGCCAGATCAAGGACGCCTTCATCTTTGCCTTCCCGCCGCCGGCCATGCCGGAGCTGGGTATCGCCTCGGGTTACACCTTCTTCCTGAAGGACAACAGCGGCGCCGGCCACGATGCGCTGGTCAATGCACGCAACCAGCTGTTGGGCATGGCGGGCGAAAGCAAGCTGCTGGCCAACGTGCGCCCGAACGGCCTGGACGACACCCCGCAGCTGCGTCTGGACATCGACGTCGCCAAGGCTGGTGCGCACGGTCTGTCGCTGGACACCATCAACAGCACGCTGGCCACCGCCTGGGGCTCGAGCTACGTCGATGACTTCATCGACCGTGGCCGCGTCAAGCGCGTCTATGTGCAGGCCGATGATGCCTTCCGCATGAACCCGGAAGACTTCAATCTGTGGACGGTGAAGAACACCTCCGGCGAGATGGTGCCGTTCTCGGCCTTCGCCAGCCAGCGTTGGGATTACGGTTCGCCGCGTCTGGAGCGTTACAACGGTGTCTCGGCGCTGGAAATCCAGGGTGAAGCCGCGCCGGGCGTAGCCTCGGGCGATGCGATGCTGGAAGTGGAGAAGCTGGCCAAGCAGTTGCCGGCCGGTTTCAGCATCGAGTGGACCGCCGTGTCCTACCAGGAACGCGAGGCCGGTTCGCAGACGCCGCTGCTGTACACGCTGTCGCTGCTGATCGTGTTCCTGTGTCTGGCTGCACTGTATGAAAGCTGGAGCGTGCCGACCGCAGTGCTGATGGTTGCGCCGCTGGGTATCCTCGGTGCAGTGCTGGCCAACACCATGCGCGGCATGGAGCGTGACGTGTACTTCCAAGTGGCGATGTTGACCACCGTGGGTTTGACCTCGAAGAACGCGATCCTGATCGTCGAGTTCGCCAAGGAGCATCTGGAGAAGGGCGCGGGTGTGATCGAAGCGACGATGCATGCGGTCCGCGACCGTCTGCGTCCGATCATCATGACCTCGCTGGCCTTCGGCCTGGGTGTGTTGCCGCTGGCGATCGCCTCCGGCGCGGGTTCGGGTGCACAGCGCGCCATCGGTACCGGTGTGCTGGGCGGCATGGTGGTGGGCACCTTGCTCGGCCTGTTCTTCATCCCGTTGTTCTTCGTGGTGGTGCAGCGCATGTTCAACCGCAAGCAGCTGGCCAAGAACGGCGACCTGCCGCAGCAGTAAGCGGGCAGGGGTGTTGCAAGCAAAAGGCGCCGAAAGGCGCCTTTTGTTTTTGTCCGTTTGGGGTTTTTTAGGTTTGTTTGTGGGAGCGGCGTAAGCCGCGAAGCCGGGGTTTCGTCAGGTGACCCACATCCTGGTGATTTCAGCGATACCAGCTTCGCGGCTTACGCCGCTCCTACAAACCTGATGGGCTACCGGTGAAGCCCCTGCCGAGCATGGCTCGGCACTGCCGAAATCGGAGCAAAAAAAAACCGGGCCAGGCCCGGTTTTTTTATGCTTCGTTGTCCGCCAGCTCGAGTAACTGAGCCTTCTCAACCGCGCCCAGACGTTGGGCGAATACCGCCAGGCGGTTGCAGAGCTCGGCCTGGTGTTCCGGGTATGCCGCTACCAGTTCACGTTGAACCTGTTGGTAGGCATCCCAGAACGGGGCCGAGCAGCGATGTCGTGCGTACTGCTGTCGCAATTGCTCCCCAGCACGCTGGAGGGATTGGCGACTGCTGTGTTGGATGGGCGTTGTATACATCGCTTCACCTCGATGGCAGTGCCCCTGTACCCCGAGCATACCGCTGTTTATCTTACGATCTGGCTACAGCGTCTAATTTCCCTATGAGATTAATGGGGATTTGTTCAGATTACGTCACGTTACTCGCCGATATCTTCATTCCAGACGTCCGGGTTCTCTGCGATGTAGCGCCCCATCATCTCGATGCAGCTGGCGTCATTCAGGTCGATGACATTCACGCCGTTCTCGCGCAGCCAGTCGATGCCACCCGGGAAGCTGACCGATTCACCCACCACCACGGTACCGATGTTGAACTGGCGCACCAGCCCGCTGCAGTACCAGCACGGGGCCAGGGTGGTGACCATGATGGTGTTGCGGTAGCCGCGCTGGCGGCCGGCCTTGCGGAAGGCGTCGGTCTCGCCATGGATCGACGGATCGTCTTCCTGGATGCGGCGGTTGTGACCGCAGCCGAGCAGGCGGCCATCGTTGTGATACAGCGCCGCTCCAATCGGGATTCCGCCTTCGGCCAGGCCCTGGCGGGCCTCGGTGATGGCGGTTTCTAGCAGGGCGCGGTAGTCCGGGGTGGTGATCATGCAAGGTCCTTGTGGTGCCGTGGCGATCATCATAGCGGCCGGATTCAGCCTGCTGGCGCCGCAGTCGGGCTGTCAGTGCGATAATCGGCGCCATGAGCGAATCCCCCTACAAGACCGGCACCACCCACTTCGGCTTCCGCGATGTACCGGCCAAGGACAAGCAGAAGCTTGTCGGCCAGGTGTTCACCTCCGTGGCCGACAACTACGACCTGATGAATGACCTGATGAGTCTGGGTATTCATCGGCTGTGGAAGCGCTACTTCGTCGCTACCGCGCAGGTGAAGCCGGGCGATCGCGTGCTGGATCTGGCCGGTGGTACTGGTGACATCGCGGTGCTGCTGAAGGAGCGCATCGGTGCCGAAGGCAGCGTGGTGCTGGGCGACATCAATGCAGGCATGTTGTCGGTGGGTCGCGATCGTCTGACCAACCGCGGTCAGGTATCGGGCTTCGAGTGGGTGCAGCTCAATGCGGAGGCGCTGCCATTTCCGGACCAGAGCTTCGACCTGGTGACGATCTCCTTCGGCCTGCGCAATGTGACCGACAAGGAAGCCGCGCTGCGCGAGATGTACCGCGTGCTGAAGGTGGGCGGGCAGGCGCGCGTGCTGGAGTTCTCGGAAGTGACGGTGGACTGGTTCAAGCCGGTCTACGATTTCCACTCGTTCAAGGTGCTGCCGAAGCTGGGCAAGTTGTTTGCGCGTGGTGATGCCGACAGCTATCAGTATCTGGCCGAGAGCATCCGCAAGCACCCGCCGCAGGAAGAGCTGAAGGCGATGATGACGGATGCGGGCTTTGGCCGCTGTCATTACAAGAACCTGAGCGCGGGGATTGTGTCGATTCACTCCGGTTACAAGCTTTGAGCCTTGCTTGCTGGGTGTGTTGAGGAAAAGGCGGCCATTGGCCGCCTTTTTCGTATGTGGGGTGATGATGTTGGTTTTGTCTTTTACGGGTAAAACCCCTGCCGAGCATGGCTCGGCACTACGCCTGTGCCCCCTCCCTTTGGCCGCAGGCCAAGGGGAGGGCTGGGGAGTGGTTTTTGCCTTGGCCCTTCTCCCGCTTGCGGGAGAAGGGTTGGGATGAGGGGCGCTTTTGATCTTGCCGGTAAAGCCTCTGCCGAGCATGGCTCGGCACTACCGTGGCCCAAGAGCGGGAGCTGATTCACGCATTCCGGCAGCTTCCGCAAAGCCCGCGGGGTGCCGCTTGCCGCACCGCCGCATCCGCCACGGCCTTTCGGGTTTAAAATCAGCGGTTATCCCCTGAACCGGTTCCAGATCAATGCGTTCTTCGTTCCTGATGCTGCCCCTGGCCGTGGCGCTTGTCGCCGGCTGTGCCAAAGAACCCGCAGCCCCCACCGTCGACCCCGTCGCCCAGAAGCCCGCCGCCGCCGTGAATACCGTCAGCCGCAGCCACGATGAAAGCTCCTACGCTGAACCGGACAAGGTCGTCATCAAGGACCTGGCGCTGGATCTGAAGGTCGATTTCGACGCCAAGCAGATCGGCGGTACGGCGACCTACACGCTGGAGTGGAAGGACAAGGCTGCCAAGCAGCTGCTGCTCGACACCCGCGAGTTGAGCGTTGAGAAGGTCGAGGCTATTGCTGCCGACGGCGCAGCCACCCCGCTGCAGTTCGTGCTGGCACCGGCCGACAAGGTGTTCGGCAGCAAGCTGAGCATCGAAACCCCGGCCCAGCCGACCTCGGTGCGCATCACCTACCACACCGCGCCGACCGCCTCCGGTCTGCAGTGGTTGGAGCCGTCCATGACCGAGGGCAAGAAGCTGCCCTTCATGTTCAGCCAGTCGCAGGCGATCCACGCACGTTCCTGGGTGCCGTTGCAGGACACCCCGAGCGTCCGTTTCACCTATAGCGCGCATGTCACCAGCCGCCCGGACGTGATGGTGCTGATGAGCGCCGACAACGACCCGAAGGCTGCACGTGATGGCGATTACGCCTTCAAGATGCCGCAGCCGATCCCGTCCTACCTGCTGGCCATCGCTGCTGGTGACCTGGTGTTCGAGCCGATCTCCGAGCGCTCCGGCGTGTGGGCCGAGCCGGCCATGGTCAACAAGGCCGCCAAGGAATTCGAAGACACCGAGAAGATGATCGGTGCCGCCGAGAACCTGTATGGCGAATACCGTTGGGGCCGTTACGACATGCTGGTGCTGCCGCCGTCGTTCCCGTTCGGTGGCATGGAAAACCCGCGTCTGACCTTCGCTACCCCGACCGTCATCGTTGGCGACAAGTCGCTGGTGTCGCTGGTCGCGCACGAACTGGCGCATAGCTGGTCCGGCAACCTGGTGACCAACGCCAGCTGGAAGGACATCTGGCTCAACGAAGGTTTCACCACCTACGTGCAGGGCCGCATCACCGAGGCGCTGTATGGCGCCGAGATGGCCGAGATGGAGCGTGAGATCGACCAGACCGATCTGCTCAACGAAGTGAAGGACATGAGCCCGGCCGACCAGGCGCTGGCGCTGCCGCCGCTCAACGAGCGTGACCCGGACGATGCACTGAGCCAGGTGGCTTACGTCAAGGGCGCGTGGTTCCTGCAGTTCCTCGAGCAGCGTTTTGGTCGCGCGGTGTTTGATCCGTTCCTGCGTGGCTGGTTCGATGACCACGCCTTCCAGAGCGCCAACACCGACCAGTTCGTCGAGTACATGAAGAAGAACCTGCTGCCGAAGAATCCGACGGCGGTCACCGATGCCGAGCTGAAGGCATGGCTGGAAGAACCGGGCATCCCGGCATTCGCCAGCAAGGCCCGTTCGCGCAACTTCGCCGTGGTTGACACCGCACGCATCGCCTTCCTGGGCAGCGACTCGCTGCCGAGCAACCAGGTGACCCGCGAATGGAACACCCAGGAATGGGTGCGGTTCATCGATGGCATGGGCGAGAAGCTGCCGGTCGAGAAGCTGGCGCAGCTGGACAAGGGTTACCACTTCACCGGTACCCCGAACGGTGAGATCGCGATGCGTTGGTACCCGCTGGCAATCCGCAGCGGTTACACCGACGCACAGGCTGCTGCTGGCGAGTTCATCCAGAAGGTCGGCCGCCGCAAGCTGGTGCTGCCGATCTACGCTGAGCTGCTGAAGACGCCGGAAGGTCTGGCTTTCGCCAAGGAAGTGTTCGCCAAGGCCAAGCCGGGCTATCACCCGATCACCACCGCCTCGGTGGAAGCGATGATCGCCAAGGCGGAAGCTGCGCCGAAGCAGTAATCGGCCAGGTTTGCTTCAACACAAACGGCGAGCTTTGGCTCGCCGTTTGTTTTTGTGCTGTTCTAGGTTTGAGGGGTTCGCAGTCGGAGCAAGCGCAGCGCACCCGGAACCCTGCGCACGGACCCTTTTTTGTAGAGCCGAGCCATGCTCGGCTGGGCGTTACCGGTAAGGCCTCTGCCGAGCATGGCTCGGCACTACATGGTGGCGGCGTTGTTGTGCAGGTTGTACGACGCTCCCGAACGCGTCGGCTTCCTGCGCCGTAGCCGCAAATCAGACTCGACCGCAGCCCTCAGTTGCTGCTCTTTGCCGCCGCAAGCGGCAGGCCCTTCAGTACCGCTTTGTCTATCTTCGCCGCCACGCCAACGCTACGCCCAGCAAGATTGACCACGCTGTACTGCACGGCCACGCCCAGCACCTGGGTAGCCTGCGACATATCCAGCCCGTAGGACTGGCGCAGCCATTGCAGCATCCCCGACGTTGCCAAGCGCAGCGCGTCGTCACTGGAACCGCCCTGCCCCAAGGTCATGATCTGCGTTGGCGATTCCACGCGCGGCGTGGCGATGGATTGCTTCTTGATCAGCTCCACTTTCAGCACCACGTCCAATGATGTCTCCAGCGCCCATTGGCTGGTTTCGCCGTCGCCCTGCAGCGCATGGCCATCGCCGACATACAGCAAAGCGCCGGGCTGCTGCACCTCAAGGTAAACCGTGTTGCCTTCCACCACAGCGTTGAAATCCATGTTGCCGCCGAAGTCGCTGGTGTCGCCGGTGGAGAACGGGGGATAGCCAAAGCCGGGTGCGACGGCGAGGCCGCCGAGCATCGGCTTGACCGGGATTTCAAAGTGCTTCAATGCGCCGCTGGCGCCTTGCGGGCGGGCCATACCGCGCACGCGATCCAGTTCCCAGCGCACCGGATTGCCCAGCGTCGCGGTTTCGGTGGCGATGCGCGGGGTCTTCAAGCGGCCAACGATGCCGTCGAGGCTGTCGGCGTAGTCGCGGTTGAGCTTGAGTGAGCTGATGGTGATCGCCAGCGTATCGCCAGGTTCGGCACCGGCGACGAAAAACGGCCCGACCTGTGGATTGCCGAACAAGGCGCGGGTGATGCCGTGCTCATCGACACCACCGGAATCCAGGGTTTTGGTCTGCACCGAGTCGCCCGGCCAGATCACCAGCGCCGGGGCGCGCTCGGCGCTGAAGGTATTGGAGTAATCGCTTGCGGTGAAGTCGTGCAGGCGCGGCGCCTTGTCCGGCCGTGACGGTACCCGCCAGGCGCTGAAATCATGCGCCGCACGCGCGCTGCGGTTGTTGGTGTCCGGCTCGTCGCTGCGGCCCTGCAGGCGACTGCCATCGATGCGGCCGTCGTAGTGATAGACCTGACCGTCACTGCCGGTTGCAGTGAACTTCAGCTGCGCGCCGTTCAAGCTGCCGGTGATCGGGTCGCCGCCCAATGTTCCGCTGACCCGCGTGCCTTGCACCTCCAGATTCAAGGTCTGCTGGGCGCTGTTGCCCCAGAGATCGGTGGCCAGTATCCATTGGTCGGCGGCGAGGGCATGGAGCGGGAGTACGGACAACAACAGCGAAGACCATTTCAGTGAAGTGCGCACGTTGCGTGTGTCTGCGAAGGGCCCGATGGGCGTGTTCGCGGAGTGTACGAATGGCGATCTCGCCGTTGCAGTGTCAAACGTAACGACACCTGTAGTCAGTCCGGCCGCCGCACAGCCGAGCACGTTGCCGGAGCGGGCGGTTGATGGCGGTCACGCGCTGCACCTAGGGCGTGGCGCGCACCGCCAGGAACATGTCCACGCAGTCGTGCATCACCCGTTGCTGTGCGACAGCGTCCAGTGGCGCGGCACCCATTGCGATCTGTGGCCAGAAGGCGAATGCCTTGACCATGCCCTGCAGCTGATGGGCGGCGTCGGCCGGGGCGATGTCGTCGCGCAGGCGGGCATCGGCCTGCGCGGCGCGGATCCAGGTGGTCAGCCCTTCTTCCTTCTCGGCCAGCTTGTCCATCATTGCCCGCGCCCGTTCCGGGGCATGCACCAGTTCGGCCATGGCCACCCGCGACAGGTCGATGAAGCTGGCGTCGCTGAGCAGGCGCAGCTTCTGTGCGACGAAGGCCAGCAACTGCTCGCGCAATGGTCGTGCCGGATCGTAGGCGAGGGCGTCCAGCGATTGGCTGGCTTCCCACAGCTGCCAGAGGATGGCGGTGAACAACTCGTCCTTGCTGGCGAAGTGGTTGTAGACCGTGCGCTTGGACACCTCGGCGGTGGCGGCGATGCGGTCCATGCTGGTGCCGGCAAAGCCCAGTTCGCGGAACTCGGCCACCGCCGCGCGCAGGATGGCCTCGCGTTTGCGGTCGGTCAGGCGGAGAGGGCGCTTTGGATCGTTCATCCGCTCATTTTACACCGTTCAGTTTACTTTCCTTGAAATGGAAGTAGACTCGCCGGTGTACTTTTAACGGCAAGCCCAGCCATGACGCGTCGCCTGCCTCGTTTCCTCCTCCTCATTACGGTGCTGATTGCCATGTCCATTGGCTTGCTGACCTGCGGCGCGCATCCTGCCGCCTCCTACGACCAGTCGCCGCAATACGGCGAGGGGCGCTTCCACAATGTGGCCAAGCAGGTGCCGCTCGGCTTCGTGCGCGGTACCAAGGTGTGGTGGCGCTTCCTGTTCGACAAGCCGGCCGATGCAACGCCGCAGGTGGCGATCCCGGTGCACGCTCTGACCCGGCAGGCGCTGCTGGACGCGCCCGACGACAGCCTGTGGCGGCTAGGCCATTCGACCATGCTGATGAAGCTGGATGGTCACTTCTGGCTGACCGATCCGGTGTTCTCCGAGCGCGTGTCGCCGTTCTCGTTCATGGGGCCGAAGCGCTTCCATGCACCGCCGCTGTCGATTGACGAGTTGCCGGAGATCACCGGCGTCATCATTTCCCACGACCACTACGATCACCTTGATCACGACGCGGTGTTGGCGCTTGCGCCGAAGGTGCGGCATTTCGTCACCGCGCTGGGCGTGGGTGATCGTCTGGTTGCCTGGGGCGTGCCGCAGGAGAAGATCACCCAGCTCGATTGGTGGCAGGAAACGCGGCTGGAAGGCTTGAAGATCGCAGCCACGCCAGCGCAGCATTTTTCTGGTCGCGGGCTGTCTGATGGCAATCGCACCTTGTGGGCGTCGTGGGTGATCGATACCGGTCGCACGCGGATCTTCTTCAGTGGCGACAGTGGTTATTTCGATGGCTTTGCCAAGATCGGTGAACGCTACGGCCCGTTCGATCTGGCGATGGTCGAGACCGGTGCCTACGACGCTGATTGGCCGGGTGTGCACATGCAGCCGGAGCAGAGCCTGCAGGCGCATCTGGACGTGCGCGGCAAGGTGTTGATGCCGATCCATAACGGCACGTTTGATCTGGCCCTGCACCCTTGGACCGAGCCGTTCGAGCGGATCACCGCATTGGCGGCGGAGCAGGGCGTGGTGTTGACTGCACCGCAGATGGGCGAGCGTCTGGATATCCGCGCGCCGGCGCCTTCCACGCATTGGTGGCGGATGGGCGGGGAGTGATGCTGGCGGCATGACGCCAAAGCCAATCCCCAATCCCCAACATGCTCTAAAGTGAACTCCATCGCGCGCCACCTCGCGCCACGTTCACCGGAGCTGTTTGATGAAACCCCTGATCCTCGGCGCACTCTGCGTCTTCGCCCTGGCCGCCTGCAGCAACCCGGAGGCCGAGCGCCAGCAACAAGAAGCCGCTGCCGCTCAGGAGCGGGCCAAGCGCGAAGCCGACGCCGAAGGCATCGGCAAGCTCTACGACGCTGCCATCACCGCCACCGATTGGGAGAAGGCGCGCATCCACGGTGCTGCGCTGCTCGACCAGTTCCCGGATTCGGAAACCGCCAAGCGCATCGAGCCGGGCTTTGCAGAGGTTCGGGAGAAGGCAGCTGCAGCCAGTGAGCTGCGCCGCATGCAGGCCTTGTGGAATTACAACCAGGTGCCGGTCAAGGGCGGCACCCAGCGTTCGGCGGCGATCTACAGCAAGGACCGCGTGGAAGTGGACAGCACCGGCGCCAAGCAGGTGAACCTGGTGTTCCGTGATCACCCGGAGTGGAAGCGCCACGCCTATCTGGTGTTGCAGTCCAGCGACTTCGCCAAGGCCTGCTACCGCGGCTGCCAGGTCAAGGTCAGCGTCGATGGGGCGCCGGCCCGCAACATGGCCGCGCATCGCCCGGATACCGATGAGGCCATCGCCATGTTCATCGTCGACAACCGCGGCCTGTGGCGGCAGGCACGCAAGGCCAAGGTCATCGAGATCGAGTTCCCGGTGCTGGCTGGTGGCACCCGCAAGGCGGTGTTCGAGGTTGGCGGGCTGGATGGCAGCCAGATGCCGAACTGGGATTGAGGCCGGTGCTTGCTGACGTGGCGGGGCGTTGCGACGTCGCCGCCAGCCGCCATTGGGTGTTCGACATGGACGGCACCCTGACCGAGCCGGTGCATGACTTCGAACTGATCCGGCGCAAGCTGCAGATTCCATCCGGCGCGGACATTCTTGAGCATCTGGCCAGCCTGCCGGCGCAGCAGGCCGCTGACAGCCATGCCTGGCTGATGCAGCACGAGCGGGAGCTGGCCGAGGCATCGGTCGCGGCACCGGGAGCGGTGGCCTTGATCCGCGCGCTGCATGCCGATGGTTGCCGATTGGGCATCCTCACCCGCAATGCGCGTGAGCTGGCCGAAGTGACGCTGGCGGCGATCGGAGTGGCGGAGTGCTTTGCCGTCGATGAAATCATCGGCCGCTGGGAAGTGCAGCCCAAGCCGTCGCCGGCTGGGCTGCAGTTCTTTGCCGAGCGCTGGCAGGTGTTGCCGACGCAGATGCGGATGGTCGGGGATCATTACTACGATCTGGCAACGGCGAAGGCTGCGGGCGTGCCGGGCATCCTGATCAATGTGCCGGATGACCCGTGGCCGGGCATGGCGCAATGGCAGCTGCGTGATTGTGCGCAGTTGCTGCAGCAGTGGCAGGCAAGGGTGTCTCCGTAGAGCCGGGCCATGCTCGGCTGGGGCGTTGCCGGTGGAGCCTCTGTGGGCGCGGCGTGAGCCGCGAAGCTCCCATGCTGTCAGCTTGCAGACCTCGCCCGCAACCAGACATTGCCGGCTTC
>NZ_JBRREF010000087.1:0-18482 GCF_056760135.1 Stenotrophomonas sp. STEN023
CCCTCCGACCCCCCCCCCACCCCCCCCCCCCCCACCCCCCCCCCCCCCCCCCCCCCCCCCCCCCCCCCCCCCCCCCCCCCCCCCCCCCCCCCCCCCCCCCCCCACTACAGGTGACGCATCAGGACTTCATGCGTTCCCAGAAGCCTTTCACACCGTCGATGAAGGTTGCCGACTTCGGCGAGTGCTTGCGCGCTTCGTCACCGCTGAAGGTGGCTTCAAACTGCTCCAGCAACTTGCGCTGTTCGGCGGTCAAGTTGACCGGCGTTTCCACCACGACGCGGCAGTACAGGTCGCCTTCGGTACGGCTGCGCACCGACTTGACGCCCTTGCCACGCAGGCGGAACAGCTTGCCGGTCTGGGTCTCGGCCGGGATGCGGATTTCCGCTTCGCCGCCCAGGGTTGCGACGCGGATGGCGTCGCCCAGCGCTGCCTGCGAGATACGCACCGGCACTTCGCAGTGCAGGTCATCGCCGTCGCGGGTGAAGATCGCATGCTCGCGCACGCGCACTTCCACGTACAGATCGCCTGCCGGCGCACCGGCCGGACCAGCTTCGCCCTCGCCCTGCAGGCGAATGCGGTCACCGGTATCAACGCCTGCCGGCACCTTGACCGACAACACCTTGTCTTCTTCGATGCGCCCGTTGCCGTGGCAGGTCTTGCACGGCTTGCTGATGATCTGACCGCGACCATCGCAGTTATGGCAGGCCTGCTGCATGGCGAAGATGCCACGCTGCACGCGCACCTGACCGCGACCACCGCAGACATTGCAGGTCTCGACCTTGCGGTCTTCCGAGCCACTGCCGTCGCAATCACCGCATTCGGCCAGGGTGGGGATCTCGATGCGGCGCTCAACGCCGGCCACCGCTTCTTCCAGGTCCAGCTCCATCACGTAGCCGATGTCGGCGCCGCGACGCGGCTGACGCGGACCGCCGCCACCTCCGCCAAAGATATTGCCGAAGATGTCGCCAAAAATATCGTTCATGTCCGGACCACCCGGACCACCGCCACCACCGCCCATACCGTGCTCAAACGCAGCGTGGCCGTGGGCGTCATACATGCGCCGCTTATTGCCGTCGGACAGGGTTTCGTACGCCTCCTTGCACTCCTTGAAGGCAGATTCAGCGGCAGCATCGCCCGGGTTGCGGTCCGGGTGGTGCTTCATCGCGCAACGGCGATAGGCCTTCTTCAGCTCTTCATCGGTTGCGGTGCGGGCTACGCCCAGTACTTCGTAATAATCGCGTTTCATCGGCACATGAGGTTCTGGAATCGGGGTTGGAAATCAGGATTGGAAAGCCTGGTATTGCAGATACCGGAAGGGGATCCGGAAGCCGGAACGTCAGTTCCGGACCCCGAATCCCCAGGTACAACGCCGGCCTTGCTTACTTCTTGTCGTCCTTGACTTCGGTGAACTCGGCGTCCACCACGTCGTCATTGGACTGGGCACCAGCATCGGCACCCGCTGCCTGGCCCTGCTCACCAGCCGAAGCAGCGGCAAACAGCGCCTGACCGGCTTCTTCCAGCGACTTCGACTTGGCTTCGATCTGCGCCTTGTCGTCGCCCTTCATTGCGGTTTCCAGATCGGCCAGTGCGGCTTCAACCTTGCCGATCACGTCGCCGCCAACCTTGCTGCCATGCTCGGTGATGGCGCTGCGGGTGGCGTGGATCAGACCGTCAGCCTGGTTGCGGGCCTGCACCAACTCCTGGAACTTCTTGTCTTCTTCGCGGTTGGCTTCCGCGTCGGCGACCATGCGTGCGATCTCGTCCTCGGACAGACCCGAACCGGCCTTGATCTCGACCTTCTGTTCCTTGTTGGTCTTCTTGTCCTTGGCCGACACATGCAGGATGCCGTTGGCGTCGATGTCGAAGGACACCTCGACCTGCGGCATGCCACGCGGTGCCGGCTCGATGCCGGACAGGTCGAACTTGGCCAGCGACTTGTTGTAACGGGCCTGCTCGCGCTCACCCTGCAGCACGTGCACGGTCACGGCCGACTGGTTGTCCTCAGCGGTCGAGAAGGTCTGCGAGGCCTTGGTCGGGATGGTGGTGTTCTTCTCGATGATCTTGGTGAACACGCCACCCATGGTCTCGATACCCAGCGACAGCGGGGTCACGTCCAGCAGCAGCACGTCCTTGACGTCGCCGCCCAGCACGCCGCCCTGGATCGCAGCACCCAGTGCCACGGCTTCGTCCGGGTTGACGTCCTTGCGCGGTTCCTTGCCGAAGAACTCGGTCACGGCCTGCTGCACCTTCGGCATGCGGGTCTGACCACCGACCAGGATCACTTCGCTGATGTCGCTCGAACGCAGGCCGGCGTCATTCAACGCAACGCGGCACGGCTCGATCGACTTCTTGATCAGCTCTTCGACCAGGCTTTCCAGCTTGGCGCGGGTCAGCTTGATGTTCAGGTGCTTCGGACCGGAAGCGTCGGCAGTGACGTACGGCAGGTTCACTTCGGTCTGCTGCGCGGACGACAGCTCGATCTTGGCGCGCTCGGCGGCGTCCTTCAGGCGCTGCAGGGCCAACGGATCCTTGCGCAGGTCGATGCCCTGGTCCTTCTGGAACTCTTCAACCAGATATTCGATGACGCGGTTGTCGAAATCTTCGCCGCCGAGGAAGGTGTCACCGTTGGTGGCCAGCACTTCGAACTGCTTCTCGCCGTCGACATTGGCGATCTCGATGATCGACACGTCGAAGGTGCCGCCGCCCAGATCGTAGACAACGATCTTGCGGTCCTTGTTGTCACCCTTGTCCAGGCCATAGGCCAGGGCAGCCGCGGTCGGCTCGTTGATGATGCGCTTGACGTCCAGACCAGCAATACGGCCTGCGTCCTTGGTTGCCTGGCGCTGGCTGTCGTTGAAGTAGGCCGGCACGGTGATGACCGCTTCGGTGACCTTTTCACCGAGGAAGTCTTCGGCGGTCTTCTTCATCTTCTCCAGCACGCGGGCAGAGATTTCCTGCGGTGCCATCTTCTTGGCATCGCTGGTCTGTACCCATGCGTCGCCGTTGTCATGCGCCAGGATGCCGTACGGCACGTGGGCGATGTCCTTCTGCACTTCGGCGTCGGTGAACTTGCGGCCAATCAGGCGCTTCACCGCGTAGAAGGTGTTCTTCGGGTTGGTGACGGCCTGACGCTTGGCCGAGGCACCCACCAGTACTTCGCCGTCCTTGGTGTAGGCGACGATGGAGGGCGTGGTGCGGTCGCCTTCCGAGTTTTCAATGACGCGGGCCTTGCCGCCGTCCATGATCGCCACGCACGAGTTGGTGGTGCCGAGGTCGATACCAATGATCTTGCCCATGGGGGACTCCTGAGATTCGTTTGCCGGCAGCCGCCGGGGATGAATGGGATATGGGGAAGGACCTGATGACATTCAAGTCATCCCCGGAACACTGTTTGCCGACGGCCGCGCCTGATTTAGGCAGCGGCCAGCCAGCGCGGCCGATCAGTCGGCCTGGGCCACCACAACCAACGCCGGCCGCAGCAGGCGCTCGTTGAGCAGGTAGCCCTTCTGGAACACGGTCACCACCGCGCCCGGGGCCACGCCCGCCGGCGCCGGCACCTGGCTGATGGCCTGGTGGTGCTCCGGATTGAAGGCCTGGCCGGCCGGATCCAGCAGGACCAGACCGTTGTCAGCAGCTACTTTGAGCAGCTGCTTGTAGGTCAATTCCATACCTTCGCGCAGCGGATTGGGCTCGCCGCCAGCAGCAGCCAAGCCTGCATCGAGGCTGTCGAACACCGGCAGCAATTCGCCAAGCAGCTTCTCGTTGGCGAACTTGCGGGCCTGGTCGATGTCACGGGCCACGCGCTTGCGCTGGTTGTCCAGATCGGCGCGTTCGCGCAGCGATTCGGCCTTGACCTGCTCCAGCTCGGCGCGCAGCGCCTCGATCTGGTCGTGCTGCGCGTCGTCACCGCCCATGGCGGCGTTCTCGGGGTCGAATTCAGTGTGCTCTTGGTTCATTTCCGGTTCCTTGGCGGATGTTCTGCCGCCTACCCCGACCCGTATGTGGGCTGTACCGAGAGTTTCAAGGCTCCGACTCACTCCATGAGACGCTTTGTTCCTAATCTGTGCCGGTCACCGCCTGTCCTACATTGACCTATCCAGCCCGCATGCTAGTTTTGCGCGGCCCCTAGACCTGCCCGCCATGCTCAGACATCTATCGATCAAGGATTTTGCCGTTGTCCGCGCCACCGAACTGGAGTTCGGGCCAGGCATGACTGTTGTTTCCGGCGAGACCGGCGCCGGCAAGTCATTGATGGTAGACGCATTGGGCTTCCTGTCCGGCCTGCGTGCCGACTCCGGCGTGGTCCGCCACGGCGCCAGCCGCGCCGAGCTGTCGGCCGAATTCAGCCTGGACGACGACGCCCCGGCACGCAGTTGGCTGCGCGACAACGAGCTCGACGACGAGGAGCAATGCCAGCTGCGCCGCGTTATCCGTGCCGACGGCGGCTCGCGCGCCTTCATCAATGGGCGCCCGGTTCCAGTGTCGCAGCTGTCCGAATTGGCCGGCTTTCTGGTCGAGATCCACGGCCAGCACGACCAACAGGCGCTGCTGTCGCGCCCCAGCCAGCTCGCCCTGCTCGATGCCTTCGCCCGCAACGAGGCCGAACGCGCCGCCGTGCGCAAGGCCAGCACCCAGTGGCAGGCCTTGCTGGATGAGCGCGACGCGCTATCCCAGCAAGGCGATGTCTCCGACCGGATCGGCTTTCTTGAGCACCAGCTCGGCGAACTGCAGCGCGAAGAGCTGGAGCCGGCAGCCATCGCGGCGCTTGGCGCCAGCCACCGCCGTCAGGCCCATTCCACCGCCTTGATCGAAGCCTGCCAGCGCGCTGGCGGCCTGCTCAATGGCGACGAGGACGGTCCGTCCCTGCTGTCGCTGCTGCAGCAGGTGCGAAACGAACTGGGCCGGGTCAGCCAGCACGACGCCCGCCTGGGCGAGGTCGACGCCATGCTCGACGCCGCCGGTATCCAGCTGCACGAGGCGCTTGCCCAGCTTGACCGGGTCCAGGACGACCTGGACAGTGACCCGGAAGCCTTCGAGGACATCGAGCGTCGGCTGAGCCGTCTGCACGACCTGGCCCGCAAGCACCGCGTGCCGATGGAAGAGCTGGCCGCCACCCGCGACCGCCTCGACGCCGAGCTGGAGCAGCTGCGCGGCGCCGACGAGCGCCTGGCCAAGCTGGCCGGCGAGATCGACAAGGCCGCCGCCCGCTGGCAAGGCGTGGCGGCAACCCTTTCCAGCAGCCGCCAGACGGCCGCCACTTCCCTGTCCGACACCACCACCGCGCTGATCGGCGAGCTGGGCATGGGCGGCGGCCAATTCCTGATCGAACTGGAGCCTCAGGCACAGCTGCGCCCGGACCCGAATGGCGCCGAGCGGGTCGAGTTCCTGGTCGCCGCCAACGCCGGCCAGCCAGCCCGGGCCCTGCGCAAAGTGGCCTCAGGCGGTGAGTTGTCGCGTATCTCCCTGGCCATCGAAGTCGCCGCACTGGGACTGGATGCGGTGCCGACCATGGTTTTCGACGAAGTGGACTCGGGCATTGGCGGTGCGATTGCCGACATCGTTGGCAAGAAGCTGCGCGCCTTGGGCGAACGCCGCCAAGTGCTGTGCGTGACCCATTTGCCGCAGGTCGCCTCCAAGGGCCACAGCCATTACCGGGTAAGCAAGGCACCGGTGGAAGGCATGACCCAGAGCGCGGTTGAGCTGCTGGATGCCAAGGGCCGCGAGGAAGAGCTGGCGCGGATGCTGGGCGGCGCCGAGGTCAGCAAGGAAGCACGTGCTGCGGCGCGGAAGCTGTTGACGGAAGCCTGAGGCAGGAAGCTTTGGCTTTGGCTTTGGCTTTGGCCGTAGCTGTGGCCCTAAAGCCCCTCTCCCGCCTGCGGGAGAGGGGTTGGGGTGAGGGCAGCGCCTGGCTCTTAAGGCTCCGCTCCAAAAGCCCCCTCCCCTTTGCTGCGCGAAAGGGAGGGGGCAGATGCACTGCCCACTGAGGCCTTATCGGCTAAGCCCCTGCCGAGCATGGCTCGGCACTACAACAGCCCTGACAGTGCTTTGGAAAGCCCCTGCCGGGCATGGCTCGGCACCACATCCAAGCCCTTGCCTTTGGCAAAGGGCCGGACACAAACAAAAACACCGGCCAATGGCCGGTGTTTTTGATTCAACAGCAACAGCCCAAAGGCCACGCCGCCAAAGCCTTACTTACGCTTCTTGCGCACGTACAACACCAACGAGTGCTCTTCCAGCTCGAACCCGTGCTCTGCCGCGATCTTGCGCTGCAGTTCCTCGATTTCCGGGCTTTCGAACTCGATGATCTTGCCCGAGTCCACGTCCACCATATGATCATGGTGACCGCCGCGGTCCAGCTCATAAACCGCCTGACCGCCTTCAAAATTGTGTTTGAGGACCAGTCCAGCCGCCTCGAACTGGGTCAGCACACGGTAAACCGTGGCCAGCCCGATTTCATCACCGCAATCAAGCAGTTGGCGGTAGATGTCTTCGGCGGTGAGGTGGTGGTGCTGGGGGGTGTTCTGTTCGAGCAAGGCAAGGATACGCATCCGCGGATGCGTTACTTTCAAGCCGACTTTGCGCAGGTCATTGGATTCCATAGCCATCATGTTCATTGGCGGTTTAACGCCAGTTATCTCCGGTCAGATCGCGCTGGGTGCCGGGGAGTGTATCATCGACCTGATTTCCTCAACCGCCCTACCTAATGCGCAACCTCCTGTTGATCGCCGTTGTCGCCCTGTCCACTACTGGCTGCGGCATCATCTACAAGCAGCCCATCTATCAGGGCAACCTGATCCGTGAACAGTCCGTTGCGCAGTTGCAGGCCGGCCAAAGCAAGCAGCAGGTCAATGCGCTGCTGGGCACGCCGTCCATCGCCGACCCGTTCCACGCCCAGCGCTGGGACTACACCTCCAGCCAGCGCGTGAACCGGCTGGGCAAGACCGAGGTGAAGAACTTCGTCGTGTTCTTCGAGAACGACCAGGTAACCCGCTGGGAAGGCGACTATTTCCCGGTGCAGGACGCAGACTTGGCCCGCAACAGCGTGCGTCAGTTCGGCCGCAACCTGGCCAAGGACAAGAAGAAGGGCCGCTGATCCAGCGCCCCCTTCGCAAGGTCAATCGCCGCCGCGCGCTCGTCGGCGGCGATTTTCTTTGGGGTCGGCCAACAAGGGGCGCAGCAGCTCCACCCGGTCGCCGTCCTGCAGCAGCTGCTGTGGCCGTGCCAGTACGCCGTGCACCGCCATTGCCACCACATCGGCTACGCCATCCAGCGCCGCCTCGGCCACCGCATCGGCGACCGTGCAGCCCTCAGGCAGCTCCAGCTGCCGCTGCTGGTAACGGTCCGGCCAAGCCAGCACCACCTCTACACGCATCGCTCAGAGTTCCTGATCGGCCACGCGTACGAAGTCATTGACCATCCGGTCAGCCAGGCCCTGGAAGCCCAGCGCCAAGGCCGGCCCCAGCAGCCGCGAAGTCGGCTCGAACTCCAGCTCCAGGCTGACCTTGCAGGCGCCCTCGGACAGGGCGTGGAACTCCCAGCGGCCGTGCAGGCGCTTGAACGGGCCTTCGCGCAGCTTCATATCGATGCTGTGCGGGCGCTGCAGCGTGTTTTCGGTCATGAACCAGGTACGGAACGAACCCAGCCCCAGATCGAGCCGGGCCACCAGCCGCTCCTCGCCCTGCTCCAGGATTTCCGCCTTGTCACACCAGCGGAACCGGCCCGGATAGGCGGCGACATCGTTGACCAGGTTGAACATGCGCTCGGCGGAGTGTTCGACCAGCGCGCTGCGACGAATGGTTGTCATGGCGATACAGATACAGAAAGTGTTCGGGGAGCCCCCGAATCGGAGACAATACGGAAATGAGCAAGAAACAAAGCAAGGATAAAGCAAAGAGCGGGACGGCCGACAAAACCATCTCGTTGAACAAGCGCGCGCGCCACGAATTCCACCTGGAAGATCGGGTCGAAGCCGGCCTGGTGCTGCAGGGCTGGGAGGTCAAGGCCATCCGCGCCGGTCGCGGCAACATGACCGACGCCTATGCCTATGTGCGCGATGGCGAGATCTTCCTGATCGGCGCTCAGATCACCCCGCTGATCCAAGCCTCCACCCACACCGTTCCGGAAGACCGCCGCCAGCGCAAGCTGCTGCTGCACCGTCGCGAGATCGACAAGCTGATTGGCCGCGTCGAACGCGACGGCTACACGCTGGTGCCTACCGCGATGTACTGGAGCAAGAACAAGATCAAGATCGAGATCGCGTTGGCCAAGGGCAAGCAGAATCACGACAAGCGCGATACCGCCAAGGAACGCGATTGGGACCGTGAGAAGCAGCGCGCGATGCGCGCCCACAACCGCAACGCCTGATGCCGGCACAGCGCGCGGTGCAGGCAGCCAGCGCGCAGGATGTGCAGGCGCTGTGCGCAAGGCTGCTGGCCTTCAATCGCAAGACCAGCGGCAATAGTTTCGATGAGCTGCCATTGCAGCTGGCCAGCCATGACCAGGACGGAACCCTGCGCGGCGGATTGCTCGGCGATATCTGTGCCGGCTGGCTCGCCATCCATGTGCTGTGGGTTGATCCGGAGCTGCGCGACCAAGGCTTGGGCAGCCAATTGCTGCTGGAAGCCGAACAACAGGCCAAGGCCGCCGGCGCGCACAGCGTTGTGCTGGACACCTTCGACTGGCAGGCCGAGGGTTTTTATCTGCAGCATGGCTACGAGGCTTTTGGGCGACTGCCCGATTTTCCGCCCGGCCACGAGCGCATCTACCTGCGCAAGACGCTTTAGCCCATCAATATCCGACGCAGATCGCGCCGTTGCACGCCGGGCGACTGCAAGGCCGCGTACAGCACACTCAGGCTGACCACTTCGCTCAACCCGGCAGCTTTGCGGTCATCGCCGTCGAGCCACTGCCGAGCATCCTCAGCAGCTTCCGGCGGCAGCAAGGCCAGAATCGCGACATCATCCAAAAAATCAACCTGCAGCTGCAGCGCGCGCGAAAACCGCCATACCCGCGCGGTATGGATCAGCAACTGAGCCAAGGCCAATACCATCGCGACGAGCGCAGCCCGCTCCACTCCGGCGGCCGCAAGTCCAGACCAAGGCGATTGCAGCACCAGCAACAGCACTACCGCCACCAGATAGACACCCAGCCAGCGCTGACGCACTCGCCGCACCCACCCCAGAAGCCCAGCGCAGAGCAACAACACCAGCGGTGCGAGCTGCGGCCAATAGCTGCGCCCCAGCCACGCCGTTATCAGCACAACGACCGCCAGCAACAGATAGAGCGAAACCGGCGCCAGCGCCCGTCGCCGAAATCCTGCTCCAACTCCACCTGCCAACAACCGCAGGCTGCGCTTCTGCATGACCACTTCCACCGTCTCAAACTTGATGGCAGCCATGGTCCGCCGGCAAACGTCGCAGAAAGGTCGGCGCGGCGTTAAGCCGCACTAGACGCCTGCAAGTTGATGCGACATCGATCCGGCAGGTAGTTCTGGAGATAGTTGACTAGACTGGCGCCCCACCAAGGAGCTATTTGACGATGGATCGCTGGTACACCGCAACACTGCTGTCGCTGATCATTCACCAGATCGACGCTGCCTACTGGCACGAATGGGAGATGTTCCACGTGCCCGGCGGCATACAAGGCTTTCTGCTGTTCAACGTACCGGCAGTAGGGCTGCTGCTTCACGGCTACCGGCATGTCATTCTCAACACGCCAAAAGCAAGGCGTTATGCCCTGCTTTGCGGCGGCATTGGCGTACTCACCGCCCTGCTCCACGCCGGCTTTGCCGCAGCAGGCAAAGAGCAGTTCGGGCTGCCGTTATCCATCGCGACCATCGTTGCCTGCCTGGCAACAGGCACCGGCCTTTTGCTGAAAGCCCGGCAAAACCCCAATTCACGCGGGTGACTGTTCAGGGTTTTCCCTGTAGCATGCGTTTTGTCAGCGAGGCTGTGGTCATAACATCGTCCACAGCCCTCATGAATCAACGTCTTACCGGGGGTGCACTGGTTTCGACGGGGGTTGTGAAGTCGCTTGGCGCATGCCGAGGGGGTAGCTTTCCTCGTAAATCCAGCTGCAAAACTCTAGTTGCCAACGACGACAACTACGCTCTCGCCGCTTAAGGCGTAAGCCCCGAACCCACTTGTGCCCGTGCTCGTGGATGTAGGGTCATTATCACGGAACCGGCTGTGACGGCTGCCTGTCAGTCATGGCTTAACCAAAACAGGCTGGTCCTGGGGTGCGCTTTGCACACCGTGCTGCCACAGGACGAGACCCAACGGTGAGCTAAGCATGTAGTGCCGGGGATGGAGTGCCTTCGGACGGCGGTTCAATTCCGCCCACCTCCACCATTAGATGGACCGTCAAGGTCCCGATCAGGCCGGAAACCCAATAGCAGCAAGGGTTTCCGGCCTTTTTTGTTTCCGTCGCAGTCCGCCCTGTTGCGTTGCAGACCATGAGACGGCGGGGGCATATTTTGGGGCATCTGCCCCCAGTAACGAATCACATGCCCCCACTGACCGATATGGCCATCCGGAAGGCCAAGCCCACTAGCCGCACACAGAAGCTGTTCGACGGTGGTGGCCTGTACATGGAGATCTCCCCAAAGGACGGCCGGTGGTGGCGCCTGAAGTACCGGTTCGACGGCAAGGAAAAGCGCCTTGCGCTTGGCGTCTACCCGGACGTTCCGCTCGCCCTCGCCCGCCAGCGCCGCGAGGACGCCCGCCAGTTGCTGGCCAGAGGTGTCGACCCCGGCGAGCACAAGAAGGCAGCGGCGGCGGCCCGCGCCGAGCTGGGCGCCAATACCTTCGAAGTGGTCGCCCGGGAATGGCTGACCAAACGAGACTGGGTGGATAGCTACCGGGTCAAGGTCGCGGCCTGGCTCGATAACGACGTGTTCCCGTGGATCGGCAGCAGACCGGCGGCAGAACTGGAGGCAACGGACTTCCTGGCCGTGGCCAGGCGAGTCGAGGGCCGTGGCGCGATCGAGTCAGCTCACCGCATCATGCAGAACTGCGGCCAGGTCATGCGCTACGCCATTGCCACCGGCAGAGCCAAGCGCAACCCGGTTGCCGACCTACGTGGTGCCCTCGCCTCGCCACCCGACAATTCCTTCGCCGCGGTTACGGACCCTGACGAGCTGGCGCCATTGCTCAAGGCTATGCACAGCTACAGCGGAACCATGGTCGTGCGTTGCGCGCTGCAGATGGCGCCGATGGTCTTCCTGCGCCCCGGAGAGCTACGGCAGGCCGAATGGGCGGAATTCGATCTGGAAGGAAAGACCTGGACCATCCCGGCGTCCCGCATGAAGATGCGCAGGCCTCATTTGGTCCCACTGTCGAGCCAAGCGCTTGCGGTGCTGGAAGAAATCAAGCCGCTCACCGGCCGGGGGCGCTACGTGTTCCCTTCTGCCCGATCGCGCGAAAGGCCGATGTCAGAGAACGCGGTGACTGCAGCGCTGCGCCGCATGGGGTACGAGACGGGCACGGTCACGGGCCACGGCTTCCGCGCAACAGCCCGCACGATCCTGGACGAAGTGCTGGGTTTCCGGCCCGACATCATCGAGCACCAGCTGGCACACGAAGTGCGCGACCCGAATGGCCGGTCCTACAACCGGACGTCACACCTGCCGGAACGCAGGAAGATGATGCAGGAATGGGCTGATTACCTGGACAAGCTGCGAGCTCAGCCGGCCAAGTCCATATAGTCGTCCTCCCAGCGGGCAGCCATCGCCTCGAACTTGGCAGCCTCACGCCGCAGCCTGTCGGCGCCGGCCCTGCAGCGGTGCCTCGATCGCCAATCGCCAGACGCTGCCGCGTCAACCTGCCGGGCTTGGTCCCACAGTGATGCCGCCCGCTTTCGTGCCCACAGGACCTTCCTGCTTGCCGTCGTCATGGGGCGAATACTGAGGCCGGTCAATCGCACCGATCCCGACGCCGCCAACGCTGGCTGAAGGGAGTGCAGAGCTCAGCTCGGCAGTCCCCGCCGGAATAGATCGAGGAATAATTTGCGGCCTGGATTGTCGTTCGACTGCTGTGCCGAGCTTAGCTCGGCACTTTCACCTCGCGGGCCGGCCGGCTGCCGCAGATCGATGCATGGAGGCCCTCAGGGACTGGAGACGGACCGCTCCATGACAGCGAGTGACGACTGCCAGAGATGCTGGACGTAATGAGTTGGCCAAGATGATCAGGCACCGCGACCTCAAGAGCCTGATGTTCTACTACAACGTAGATCCTGACGAACTGGCGGATCGCCTGTAAGTGACTCTCCCTTCGCTCGGCCATGGCCTCATGCGTTCAGCAGCGCTCCACATTGACGTCAAAGATTCCATCGACCTGCATCACTCCAATCAATTCATAATTCGACATTCAGTTCAATATCATTGACGGCGCTTTCTACATAATTCCCTAAGCTCGAAGCAACTGAATCGTAAATCGACCCCTTCCCATCCGCTGGAGCTGTCAACGTCAGCACAAAGGCAACCTCACTGGGTAGCTCTTCGGCCAATCCGGCATGTTCAAACTGATATAAATCGCGCTCATATATTCGGGCGCAAACACGCAATGTTTTTCCAGAAAATGCAACACCTCTCTTTATTTCCTTTGCATGATGGCGAACAGGATTCCATTTCGCATACTCCGCCCTTGCTTCGGTCTCTGGCGCCGTAGCCTCACGCATTGTTCCAGCGAGATTTCCTGCGGTGCCATCCGGCTTAGTATATTGAAGAGCTACCTGTAGCCGGTTTGCAAAGTAGTTCGCGGACCCTAGCTCGGAGGTGCGCGGGGAGAGAATGGCAGTCAGAGCCACCTTACCCTTTAGCTTATCACCCGCGATCAATTGAGGCGGGATCGGAATATCTTCCCAGTAATACCATTGTCGGGGAAGCAGCTTCGCTGTCCACAGTAGAGTCACACTGCCTTCGGGGCATTCCCATGGAACCTCATGCAGGACACACGGAGAGCCCCACCCCAAACGTTCATCATAAGACTCGCGATCTGCTGTGTTTAGAAGAAGCGCCCTGACAAGATCTGGAGTCGCGCTTTTTAGGTTATGGAACGCGTGGGCAGCAACACTAGACACCAAAGCTGTGGCAAAACTGCTTCCTGACTGCACACTCCCGCCGAGCGCGCGAAGTGGCGAAAACCATGATATTTCTGGCTTCTTAAGCCCTTCTGGGCCAGGACCGCCGAGGCACGTAGGGCAATGATCTCCCGGACTATCCCCCGCGACAGTCCGGCCACCGACAGTCAGCGCAGCTTCGCAATCGGAAGGAGGGCAAGGACGAAGCGAAGAGCAGTGGTCGGTGTTGCCGACTGAGATAATAGGAAGAATTCCAAACTTGCGAGCAATTTTATGGAGCTCATGACCCAGCGCACTCATCTCGTGCGGAGCTTGAGCATCTACAGGTTCATTGAACGAAAGGTTCCATACCTTAGTATCCCCGCAATGTCGCTCAACCGTAGCCCGCAGATAGCTTTCAAATTCAGCGCGACTTGCAGCGCCTTGAGTAACATTCGCGATTGCCTGAGCAATCCCAACGCGGCACACCAAATCCGGTAACTTCAGATGGGTATTCCATGCACTCCCATGAACGACCAGCGAAGTCACTCTATTTCCATGAGTTCGGTTGGCTACGACATCGGCAACCAAAGATGGCGCGCTCCAGGCAACCATGGGCCCATAGCTCTTAGCAAAGAGCCCTCCATCTACGATGCCAACAATTGGATGCCATTGTTCGTCAGGCACTGGGCGCTCGGGATCGGGCGCAGAAACGCTCTGCATTGCAGCAACCGGCCTCACCGGATCGATACGAAAGACCGTCCCGGAAGCCAAAAGTGCCTTTAGGCCCTTCTTATTCTGGACCGCCAAATGAACTTTTACGAATGGATTCTGTCGATACTCCCGCGTGCCGCGAGCGATACTCCGCGAGCTTAAAGAATCCTGGAGCTGAAGTTGATCCGAATCAGAGCCAGGTTCGCGAGTTATAGAAACCAAATCAGCTACAGAACTCACATGCTTAGCAGCAACGAGAGCTTTCAGATTCTCCGTAACACTAGCACGCGCGTCCCCATCGGCGAATGGCGCAAGCCAGACATCGAAAAGTTTGCCGTCATTGAGTTCAGCAGCGAGCTCCCAGATATCCGCAACAGTCCTCCCCCCCAAGATGTCCTTATCGTCTAAAGCTGCAATAGAACTAATCCTAGATACAGAAATTCTCACATCCAGCTTCGTACTTCTCGCCACCTTATCTCGCAGCTTCTCCGCAGATATGCTCCCGAGCTCGGCCAAGTATCCGCCACGAAAAGGAGCAACCAAAGGCGAGCCAAAGTTGGAATGGAAAAGTGCCTCTGGCTCCCATGAGGGAGCGAATGAGTCATCAAACATTCGTACCGCAACAAGACGACGGTCGGCATGTCGCCCCCTTTCAACTTCAGCAAGCAGCCCCACCTGGACACTAAGCGAAGCTCTTTGCTCTTCCAACCGCTCCACGATTACGGCATCTTCTGATGGCGCACGACCTGTTACGTTGGCAAGCCTAGGCGTGCGCTTCAGGTTGAGAACAGGGTTCAAAACTGGACGAGCGTCTTGTGCCACTTGATTATCCCTTCAGGTAGGCCGATACGGATTGTCTAGATACTTTAAGGAAACGCGCAACCTCAGACTGAGCTATACCATGCTTTTGGACGAGATTGGTAGCAACCCGTCGACGCATATCTGCCTCCTTGCCAACCGACGAAACCCCAGGACTTCCCAAGTCCATCACCTGAATCGCGAGCTCGAGAAGGTCTAGAGATTCTTCCCGGATGGCAGCCTTTCTTCTAGCTGCAAGAGCTAAGCGCTGGATATCTGCTCCGGACGCGCCTTCTGAAAAGACCGAAAGAGTCTTAGCATCATCATCCAACCCCGGCTCATCTCCAAGAAAATATGCCCATAGGGCCTGGCGTAGATCAGCATCAGGAGACCCGAGGTGGATGTGATACGAAAATCTCCTCCAAATAGCGGGATCAAGCATCTGCGGATGGTTAGTCGCCGCGAGAAGCACAGTGCGATCTTCAAGAGAATCGATTCCTTGGATGACGGTGTTAACTACACGCTTAAGTTCACCAAGCTCATTTCGATCATCACGGACCTTCGCAATCGCATCCAGCTCATCAAGAAACAGCACCGCGTCTTTCCCGGCCACGAAGTCAAATATTGCTCTGACATTCTTAGCGGTATCGCCAAGCATGGACGAGATCAAGGAGTCAAGCCTTACCACATATAGCTTTTTCCCCATTTGCGCGGCAACATGCCCCGCGAGTAACGTCTTACCCGTGCCGGGAGGACCGCTAAGCATCAATGAAAGCTTGGAAGCGATCCCCTTTTTCGCCAGCAAATCATGATGAATTGTGTCTTCCATGAATGCCTGAAACGTATTACGCGCCGCCTCTGGAAGCATGCATGGAACAGTCGGCCATGCATGTTCTTCAACAAGGGGGAGCCTGGATTTCCCATCCACCGGAAGCGTCTCGGTGAACCCAGCAGCTTGTAACGGCACTCCCTTCTTTCCGATGGCAAGGCGGACCCGTCTTGCAGCTTCTGCGTGATCGGCTGCCATCGCCGTTGCAATGCGCTGCCCAACCCGCCGTAGCCTGGTGTAGTCAGCCGCCATGGCGGCTTCAGCAAATTCAGCCACATCATCTGCGAAATGGGTAGTCATATCTGTAAATTCCAATTGCCCTATCTGTAATGCCGCGATTCTTATTTGTCAATTTAATTTTGATGTGTGTCAGTCAAAATTACAGCTTTGTCAGTCTACACTGCTAAAGCTCTTGGAGGGCGGGGGGACGGGGCGAGGTGCTGCCGCACAATGCTCCGCAACTACTTTGGCTCAAGACATCCAGAGACCACGGGCAGAGACCACGGGCATTTCCCGGCACGCCGGGCACGCGCCGGCATGCCCCGCGCAGATTGCCCTCACGTCGTCTCAAACCCTGAGCCTGGCCCTCCCCCCCCTGGAAGTGCGCCGATCAGGGGCGGCGTCTGGAGCATGAGCTGGAAGCGACCGGCAACATTCCGGCCAATGCTGACAAGCTCCAAATTCGGGGCGGCCCCCTTGACCTGCCCCGTTGCGAACCGCTCGCGCTGGATACGGATGCAGATGTTGTCCCCGACCATGTAGCCAAGCGTCACGTCCACCAGGGCCAAGTCGCTGGCTTCCTTCACGTCCAAGCCGATGCAGGGGTTTCGCGCCCCGGGATCTGCATGAACGCCGTAGCCGACGCGATGGTGTCCCACCGCCCTCAACGAAACCGACCCCTAAGCGGCAATCCTGTGCTCGTAGAACGGGTGCCGCCTGTCATCGAAGATCGCGTACAGAGCCTGCAGGTCGGCCGGGTCCGGATTGAGCCAGGCCTCGATGTGCTCGGGCTTGATGTCGATGATCGTGCGGTCGTGGCCGGCGGCTGCGACCACAGATTCCAAGTCTTCTGTCACTGGCCAAGCTAACCAAAATATCGCCCCCCTTTCCGAACGACAGTTACGCAGCATCCTGCGACACGGGGACCCAAAGGGCGACTCATTTGCGGACCAATCTCATTGCGACCGACCAGCATTCACCGGACTAATAAAGAGTGCTCGGAAAGATGGCAACTAATCTGCCATTCACATTGACAGCGCAGAAACTTTGAGAACCAAGCCTCCTTTCCTGCAAGCACCTTAGAAAACCGAATAATTCACCCATACGAGAAGGACATATCGTGACCCCTGGCGTAGAAGATAGAGTTTATTCCGGCATCGATCACATAGATCAATTGATCTCATACAGAAAATGGAGTTTCGGCGATGATCGCGAAATCACTTGGACCATAACCAAGGACAATGCAATCTTTTCTGACGAACCCTACGGAATCAGAAACGAGCTACCGCATTTCCGCGCGCTATCACACCCGCACAGCATTGAAGCGATTCACAAAGGAATGGCAGTATTTAGCAGCATCCTAGACATCAATTTCAAATATATCAATGAAGACCGCGACAACGAAGCTACGATTCGCTTTAACGCACACGACCCGTCAGATGGATACATTGGTGGCGCCTGGGCATATGGACCAGGCAAAACATCGTGGGCCGGGGATGTATGGTCATCCTGGTACACCGGCTATGACGTGCCCTTGGTCTTGCATGAAGTCGGGCATGTACTCGCGCTTGACCATCCCGGACACAATAGTGGAAAACATGTACCCGGCTTTACGACGTTGGAGACCGTTATGTCGTACGTGAGTGGCCGTAAGAGCTTCTTCTATGACGCAAGTGGAAAGTTCGCAGGTCACGTGGATAAGGACTCGCTAGGGATCTACGACATTGCCGCGCTCCAATACATGTATGGCGCGAACAACAGCCACAATGCTCAGGACACAGTGTACAAGTACGACTCAAGCAAAGGCTTTTACACAACAATCTGGGACGGCGGCGGCACCGACACCATTGACCTATCCAATTTTTCACATGGTTCGCGCATCAATCTCGCGGAAGGGAGCTACAGCTCGGTCACCTACGACCTGCCAGCCACGGTCACAGATTCCAATGCCTATCGAGGGGAGAACGCAATCGGCATCGCCTATGGCGCAGCAATCGAGAACGCAATCGGAACCCAAGGCGACGATACGATCCATGGAAATGAGCTAAGCAACGTAATTCGTGGCGAGAAAGGAAATGATCACCTGTATGGCGGCGACGGGAACGACACGCTCTATGGAGGAGATGGCGACGACATACTGGACGGCGGGTCAGGCGCCGACAGATTGATAGGCGGAGCAGGTCACGACACTTATTACGTGGATCATGCCGGCGATGTAGTTATAGAAGAGGCGAAGGGCGGGAGCGACGCGATAATCTACGCAATCGAAAGCACCAGGGGCATAATGTTCGATAACATCGAATTTTTTTTCCTCGCAGAAGGGTGCTCCGCTCTAATGATGGGGAACAAGCTCGGCAACTATATGTGGGGCAACGACCTCGGCACGTGGCTAGCTGGGCACGAGGGTGATGACACTATTCGTGGAGGCCGTGGCGATGATTACCTGACGGGCGGAAAAGGAAATGATCACTTCGTCTTTGGCAGGGGCGACGGCCGGGACACGATCACCTTGGGCGACGTTGTTAAATCGGAGATCGACACGCTTAGATTCTGGGACGCCGACTATAACCAGCTATGGTTCGAAAGAGGGCTAAATCGAAACGATCTCAAAATAAGCATAATAGGAACGAGCGACAGCGTCAAAGTTACTAACTTCTTTACGGAAAGGGAAGACATCCTTGACGTTGTAACAACCGCATTCGGAAAGAGTTTGGACCTGGCCAACGTGGACATACTAGTGGACGCTATGTCTCATCGACGTTCCCCCGATTTTGAGTAGCGCGGCGATTTGGAGTTCAATCCCCAACGAGACGGAGATTGGACATGAAGAAGCGCTTTTCCGAAGAGCAGATCATTGGCTTCCTGC
>NZ_JBRREF010000088.1:0-18307 GCF_056760135.1 Stenotrophomonas sp. STEN023
GCTGATGGCCAATCAGATCGCCGGAATACCTGCGATTGAAACAATGCCGGCTTCGCGGCAGACGCCGCTCCCACAGAATCGGATGCTCCGGACCCCGATGCCGAGCATGGCTCGGCACTACAGGTGAGGCTCAGCGCGCTTCTGGGATGTCCGAGGTCAGCGCTGCGGTTTCCGCGGCGCAATCGCGCGGCAGCGGCAGATTGAGCGTGCGTGCGTGTGCCAGTTCTTCGCGTGCCTTGGCCAGGTCGGCGACAAACGCAGGGTTGTCATGCAGTCGTGCGACCGTGGCCGCGCCCATGAACTGGCCCTGTTGCACATCGCTATACCAATGCACGTTGCAGACCAGACGGCTGTGGCCGTAGTTGCGGCCGCGTTCGATCAGGGCGGTGGCATGTTCGGGATCGATCTCCGACAGGATCAGGCCCCAGGCCCAGCCAATCGAGGTATGCCCGGACGGGTAGGAGCCACTCTTGCGCAGACCTTCCTCATCGTCCGGCGTGCAGGTCGGTGCGTTGTTGACCATGAACGGGCGCGGGCGCTGGTAATGGGTCTTCGCCGCCTTGGTGGCAGCGCTGGCGTCGATGCGGCTGCGCTCCAGCAGGCGGTACAGCACCGGTGTGGTCTTGGCGGTGACGGCCACGCCCAGCGCGCAGCTGAACTGGTCGGCGCCGGCCGGGAAGCTCAGGTCGGCATCGGTATGCGCCTGCGCGAAGCGTGCGCTGCCGCGCATGTTCATGGCCTGGCTGGCGACGGCTTCGTCCAGCTGTGCCGCTACCGAACCGGGAGCCGGGGGCGCGGGACTCAGCGCTAGGCTGTCGGGGATGGCGGGGCCGACCAGATAGCCGACGACCTTGTTGCTGGAGTCCTTGCCTGCAGAAGGCAGGGTCGGGGTGCTGGAACAGGCGCTGAGCACGGCGGCCAGCGCGAGGGCGGCGCCAAGGCGCAGCGGGGAAGCGGGTAGTGACATTGCGAGGACAGCGGGATTACAGGAGCGGACCGGCATCATCGCACCAACGGCCGCGCTCTGCCCCCTCCCTTTGCCTAACGCAAGGGGAGGGGTGTTCTTCACATGAACTTGAGCCCCCCGCCAAAGCAACGGCCAAAGCCACCCCCTCCCAGCCTCCTCCTTGGCTACGCCAAAGGGGAGGGGCCAGAGCTCCCTCCCTTGCGCAACGCGCAGGGGAGGGTTGGGGAGGGGTGCTCTTCGCATGAGCTTCAACAACCGGCACAAGCAACGGCCAAAGCCACCCCCTCCCAGCCTCCCCCTTGGCTACGCCAAAGGGGAGGAGCCAGAGCTCCCTCCCTTGCGCAACGCGCAGGGGGTGAAGAAGGCCTGCTTGCGCGCCATTGGCGCGCGGCCTGATGAACGACCGAAGGCTGTGCCTTCGGGCCGGACGGGTTTGGGAGGGGTGCTTTCGCTTCAAAAAACTACAAACCGCCCACCCAGGCTGACATCCGCCCGTCATCCTCGCGCACCTCGATCGGGCCGCCGAACACCTCCGACAGCGGACCCGAGCGCAGCAGTTCGGTACGGCTGCCGTCAGCAAAAATGCGGCCACCTTTCATCAGAACCACGCGGTTGATTTCCGGGATCACTTCCTCGATGTGGTGGGTGACCAGCACCAGGGTGATGCCCTGCTGGGCGAGGTTGCGCATGCTGTCGACCAGATGCTGGCGCGAGATCAGGTCCAGGCCGGTGGACGGCTCGTCCAGCAGCAAGGCCTTGGGCTGGTTGACCAGTGCACGCGCGATCAGCACGCGGCGGGTTTCGCCGGCAGACAGCTCGGCATAGCTGCGGCCGATCAGGGGCAGGGCGCGCGCCAGTTCCAGTGCATGCCGCGCGCGCTGGCGCATGGCATCGGTGACATCGCGATGCCCAGGTACCACGTAACTGGCGAAGAAGCCGGCGATCACCGCTTCCTCCACGGTCAGCCCGGGCATGCTGGACAGGTTGCTGGACAGGTCGCCGGTGACGATGCCCAGCTGCGCGCGCAGCCGGTCCACCTGCCAGCGGGTCTGGCCCATCACCTTGACCGGCACATGGCCGTCGGCCCGCGCCAGCGGATAAAGCTCGCGCGTGATCAGTTTGATGAATGAGGACTTGCCGCAGCCGTTCGGCCCAAGGATGGCGGTGTGTTGGCCCTGCTCGATACGCAGGTTCAGCTCGTGCAGCACGCGGACCTGGCCACGGATGACGCAGGCATGGTCCAGTTCGATCAGGGGGGCCGCTTCGGCGACGGGAGCAATGGACATTCAGGTGTAGGTGGCAGCTGAGGATTCGACCAACGGACCTGCCGTCGGTGGATGAAGTTTGCGCCGACAGCCCCCATCATGTGTAGCAGTTGTTTCATCTGGCACCGACTGCCTGGAGTAACCGTGATGTCCGACGCCCTGCTCGATTTCCTCACCGCTGGCATTGCCGGCCTGGGCTGGTGGGGCATGCTGGCGGTGCTGCTGGTGTTCACCCAGCTCACCATCTTCGCGGTCACCTTGTACCTGCATCGCAGCCAGGCCCATCGCGGCGTGGATTTCCATCCACTGGTGTCGCACATCTTCCGCTTCTGGGTGTGGCTGACCACCTCGATGATCACCCGCGAGTGGGTGGCCATCCACCGCAAGCACCACGCCAAGGTGGAGACCGAGGAGGACCCGCACAGCCCGCTCACCAAGGGCATCCGCACCGTGTTCTGGCGCGGCGTGGAGTTGTACCGCGAAGCCCGCACGCTGCGTGGCGATATCGAGCAGTACGGACGCGGTGCGCCGGAGGACTGGATCGAACGCAGGCTCTACACCCCGCACGCCAACCTTGGTCCGATCCTGCTGTTTGTGATCAACACTGCGTTGTTCGGCCTGCCCGGCGTTGCCTTGTGGGCGATCCAGATGGCGTGGATTCCGTTCTGGGCGGCAGGCGTGGTCAACGGTCTCGGCCATTGGTGGGGCTATCGCAACTTTGAATCGGCCGATACCTCGACCAACCTCACGCCATGGGCATTCTGGATCGGTGGCGAAGAGCTGCATAACAACCATCATGCTTTTCCCAGCTCGGCACGCTTCTCGATGCGGCGCTGGGAGTTCGACATCGGCTGGCAGGTGATCCGCCTGCTGCAGTTCCTGCGCCTGGCCAAGGTGCTGCGGGTAGCACCGAGCATGGATGTCCGTCCGAATATCGCCGTGCCCGATGCCGATACCTTGAAGGCGCTGCTGTCGCATCGTTTCCAGGCGATGACCGACTACCAGCGCAATGTGTTCGCTCCGGCATTGAAGGAGGAGGCTGCCGCAGCTGGTGCCAAATTGCGCAAGCTGTTGCCGCGGCGCATGCGCAAGGGACTGGTCAATGATGGCCGCTGGCTCAAACCCGATTGCCGTGCACAGTTGCAGACCTGGGTGCAGCAGCGTCCACGCATCCAATTGCTGGTCGAGCACCGCGCGCGCTTGTCAGCCTTGCTGGAAGCCCGCAGCCATGATGCCGCCGAACGCCTGCGCCAGCTGCAGCAATGGTGCCAGGAAGCCGAAGCCAGCGGCAGCGCTGCACTGCAGGCTTATGCAGCGCGCCTGAAGGGCTATTCGCTCAGCGCCGCATGAAGACGATCACCCTTTTTTTCCTGCTTTGTGGTTCATTGCCAGCCATCGCCCAGGTGCAGGACACCAATGCCTACCTGCAGCGCATGGACAGCGACGGCGATGGCCGTGTCAGCCCGGATGAGTACCTGCAGTGGATGTTGTATGCCTTCGACAAGATGGACCGCAATGGCGATGGCGTGCTGCAAGCAGACGAGCAACCGGGCGGACGCGGCAAGCCGATCAGTCGCGAGGAACAGCGGCAGGTGATCCTGGCCCGCTTCGCCCGCCAGGACGCCAACGGCGACGGTTACCTCAGTGCCCGTGAGCTGATGGCGCCACCGCGCTGACCGGCAGTCCATGATATGCGGGATATGGGTGTGGAAGCGGCATAAGCCGCGAAGCCACCAATCCAACCGAAGCCAATAGCGCATTGCAATCGATACAGGTCCGCTGTTCGCCACCACCAGCTTCACGGCTCATGCCGTTCCCACAAAAGCAATCAAACACAATCGTCTTGAGATTCGCATGCCAGAACTACCCGAAGTAGAAACCACCCGGCGCGGCCTGGAACCACATCTGCTGGATCGCCGCATCCACGGTGTGATCCTGCGCCGGCCGGATCTGCGTTGGCCGATTCCTGCCGAGATCGAACAGCTGCTGCCGGGCCAGCGCATCGAGGCGATCCGTCGTCGCGCCAAATACCTGCTGTTGGATACCGAACTGGGCAGCGCAGTGCTGCATCTGGGCATGTCCGGCAGCCTGCGCGTGTTGCCCGGCGACACACCGGTGCGTGCGCATGACCATGTCGATATCAGCCTGGAAGACGGCCGCCTGCTGCGCTTCAACGATCCGCGTCGGTTCGGTTGCCTGCTATGGCAGCCCGCAGGTGAAACGCACGAGCTGCTGGCTGGACTTGGCCCGGAACCGCTGGAGGATGAGTTCGACGGCGACTATCTGTTCCAGCGCAGTCGAGGCCGCAAGGCGCCGATCAAAACCTTCCTGATGGACCAGGGCATTGTCGTCGGCGTGGGCAATATCTATGCGGCGGAAAGCCTGTTCATGGCCGGCATCAATCCCCTGCGTGAAGCCGGCAAGGTGTCGCGAGCGCGCTATCAACGGCTTGCCGACGCGGTGAAGGAGATCCTGGGGCATGCGATCACCCGTGGCGGAACCACCTTGCGCGACTTCATCAGTCCCGATGGTGCGCCGGGTTACTTCGAACAGGAGTTGCTGGTGTACGGGCGCGAAGGCGAGAACTGCAAGCAATGCGGGCGCGCACTGCGCTATGCCAGCATTGGCCAGCGCGCAACGGTGTGGTGCGGGAACTGCCAGCGCTGAGGCGGAGCACCTGTAGTGCCGAGCCATGCTCGGCAGAGGCTTTGCCGGTAGAACCCCTGCCGAGCATGGCTCGGCACTACAAGAGGCGCGGGCCACTGCAAGCTCTGCCATGATCCCCACTGACCCGCAGGGAGCACCCGATGCAGCTGCATCATCGAATCACCCTCTGCCTGCTGTTGCTGCCATCCCTGGCGATCGCGCAAGCCAACACCCCGGCAGACGACAACACTGCAGTACTGGAAAGCAGTGAGCTGCGGCTGCAGCTGACCCCCGCCTTCGGCGGCCGGGTGCTATCCCTGCAGCGCAACGGCGAACCCAACTTCCTGCGCATAGGCGCAGCGGTCCACACGCAACCGGATCCGGCGGTCAACGCCAGCAGCGATGACATCGGCTACCTCGGTCATGACGTATGGGTCGGCCCGCAATCGCAGTGGTGGCTGCACCAGCAGATCAATACCGAGCGTCGGACAGCTGCCGCCAACTGGCCGCCGGACCCATGGCTGTCACTGGCGCCTGCGCAATGGCTGCAGCGCGGTGCGGACCAGCTGCGCCTGCGCGGCGCCGCCAGCCCGGTGACCGGCATGCAGTTGGAAAAGACATTCCGGCTTGACCCTGAGCGTGCCGACACCGTGCAGCTGCAGGTCAGTGGTCAGAACATCCGTGACACGCCGGTTGCCTGGGACCTGTGGTTCAACACCCGCGTCCACCCGGCTACCCGCGTGTTCGTGCCGGTCAGCATGGCCAGCGATATCCGCGTCGAAGGCGCGCCCGATCCGGGCATGCCGGACCATCAGTTCCAGGACGGCATGCTGGTGCTGCATGCCGACGCCAGCAGCAGGGGGCCACGTGGCAAATGGTTCGTGCAGCCCACGGTGGGCTGGATGGCCGGCTTCAATGGCAACCAGGCGTTGATCATTCGTTTTGCCAGGCAGCCGCGTGCCAGCATCCATCCCGAGCAGGCCCAGGTCGAGCTGTATCTGGATGCCGGCGGTATCGCCGAGGGCTTGCTGGAGATGGAAGTGCACGCGCCTTACCGTGAGCTGCAAGCCGGCGAACGGATGCAGGCAGCCGAGCAATGGACTCTGTTGCAATGGGATGGTGGTGATGAGGCGACGGCGCAGCGTGGATTCCTGTGCGCGCATGCGGCGGCGTTGCAGTTGGCGGGTGCTTGCCGGTAGAGCACAGCCCTCGTTGTGCTTGGGGCATTGCCGGTAAAGCCTCTGCCGAGCATGGCTCGGCACTACCTGGTTCTGCTCCCTCCCTTTGCCGCAGGCAAGGGGAGGGTTGGGGAGGGGTTGGCTTTTCGCTGCCTGGCTGAAGGTGATGTTCATCCGCCGCTGTTCCGAGGCTGTCGATTCACGCAATTGCGCCTACCATGCTGCGGTCCCCTATCGGCCTGCTTTCCATGCAACGACGCGACTTCCTGCGCAACGCCGCTGCCGCCCTGGCGGCCTTTGGTCTTCCGGCCTTTACGGCCTGCGCGGCCGGCAAACCGGCCCAGCTGGGCCTGCGCCGTCTGGGCCAGCCGCAGCCGTTCGACTTCGCCACGCTCAAGGGCCAGGCCCGCGCGCTGGCGCAGGCACCGTACAAAAGCCATAAGCGCACCCTGCCAGGCGCGCTGGAGAAGCTCGACTGGGATCAATACCAGTCCATCGGCTACCGCCAGGACCACGCCTTGTGGGCGGACCAGCCGGGTAAGTTCCAGGCCAAGTTCTTCCACCTCGGCCTGTACTTCCATTCGCCGGTGCGCATGTTCGACGTAGTCGATGGCAAGGCGCAGGAACTGGCCTATGACGGTGCGGCCTTCAACTACGGCAAGAGCGGCATCCACGATGGCGAGTTGCCGGCCGACCTGGGCTTTGCCGGCTTCCGTCTCAATACCCGTAGCGATACCGACCGCGACTTCGCTGCTTTCCTTGGCGCCAGCTATTTCCGCGCGGTAGGCAAGGAAGGCCAGTACGGGCAATCGGCGCGTGGCCTGGCCATCGATACCGGCATGGGCCGCCCGGAGGAGTTCCCGGACTTCATCGCCTATTACCTGGAGCAGCCGTCAGCGGATTCAGACACGCTGGTGGTCTACGGCCTGCTGGATTCGCCCAGCGTTGCCGGTGCCTATCGTTTTGCCATCACCAATGGCGATGTGCTGCTGATGGATATCGACAGCGCGTTGTACCCGCGCAAGGAAATCGAGCGGCTCGGCATCGCGCCGTGCACCAGCATGTACCAGGTCGGCGAGAACGACCGCCGCATGGATTGGGACTGGCGTCCGGAGATCCATGACACCGACGGTCTGTCGATGTGGAACGGCGCCGGCGAGTGGATCTGGCGGCCGCTGTGCAATCCGGCCCACCTGCGCTTCAACATGTTCGTCGACAACAACCCGCGTGGCTTCGGCCTGCTGCAGCGTGATCGCAACTTCGACCATTACCAGGACGACGGCGTGTTCTACGAGAAGCGCCCCTGCCTGTGGATCGAACCCAAGGGGCAATGGGGCGAAGGCTCGGTGCAGTTGGTGGAGATTCCCACTGTCGATGAAACCTTCGACAACATCGTTGCCTTCTGGAACCCCAAGGCCAAGCCGCAACCGGGCCAGGAGCTGTTGGTCGGTTATCGCCTGTACTGGGGCGCCGAGCCGCCGGCACGTCCGCCGCTTGCCCATTGCGTGGCCAGTCGCACCGGCCTGGGCGGCATCATCGGCAAGAAGCGCGAGTATTTCTCGTGGCGTTTCGCGGTGGATTTTGAAGGCGGCGAACTGGCCAGCCTGATCGATAAGGGCGAAGTGGAAGCGGTGGTGGAAACCAGCCGTGGCCGCGTGGAAGTGGTATCGGCGCGCCCACTGCGTGAGATCAAGGGCTACCGTGCCATGTTCGACCTGGTGCCGCCGGACGGCAGCACCGATCAGATCGACGTGCGCCTGTACCTGCGCAGCGGCGGCAAGACCCTGACCGAGACGTGGTTGTACCAGTACAGCCCACCGCCTGCAGGTGCGGCGGAGCGGACGTTGTATTGAGGATTGAGGCCTTTGCTTAGGGCTTTGTTTGAAGCCCCTCTCCCGCCTGCGGGAGAGGGGTTGGGGTGAGGGCAGGCTCTTGGCGAGCAGACATTAAGCGCTAAAAGCTCCCCCTCATCCGCCCCTTCGGGGCACCTTCTCCCGCACGCGGGAGAAGGGACGACGTCACAACGGCAGCGGCGCCTGCATCGGATCAATCCGCCCCTCGCCGCGCGTGATCTTCTTGAACTCGGCGCGGCTCACCGACACATAGCGGTCGTTGCCGCCGATCTCCACCTGCGGGCCGTCCTGCACGGCAAAGCCGTTCTCGTCGACGCGTACGGTCATCGTCGCTTTCTTGCCGCTGTGGCAGATGGTCTTGATCTCCTGCATCTCGTCGGCCCAGGCCAGCAGGTACTGGCTGCCTTCGAACAGTTCGCCACGGAAATCGGTGCGCAGCCCATAGCACAGCGCCGGGATGCGCAGTTGGTCGACCACCTCGGACAACTGCCAGACCTGCGACTTGCTCAGGAACTGGGCCTCGTCCACCAGCACGCAGCCGAGCTTGCCGTGGGCGGCAATGTCCTGCTGGATCAGCTTCTCCAGGTCGGTATCGCGCTCAAAGGTGGTCGCTTCAGCCTGCAGGCCGATCCGCGAGGCCACCACGCCGGTGCCGGCGCGGTGGTCCAGGTGCGGGGTCAGCAGGGCGACGCGCATGCCGCGTTCGCGGTAGTTGTGCGCGGACTGCAGCAGGGTGGTGGTCTTGCCGGCGTTCATCGCCGAATAGTAGAAATAGAGCTTGGCCATGGCTCATTTTACCGCGCCAGCCGGCGCTCACGGGCGATGGCTTACACTGCCTGCCTGCGACTGAAACCACCCCATGCTGGACTCCCTCAATCCCCCCCAACGCGCGGCGGCTGTGCACGCCGAAGGTCCTCTGCTGGTGCTGGCTGGTGCCGGCAGCGGCAAGACGCGCGTGATCGTCGAGAAAATCGCCCATCTGATCGGTATTCGCCGCTACACGGCCCGCCGCATCGCCGCGATCACCTTCACCAACAAGTCGGCCAAGGAAATGCGCGAGCGTGTGGCCAAGCGCCTGCACGCCGAGGACGCGGCTGAGGTCACCATCTGCACCTTCCATGCCTTGGGCCTGAAGTTCCTGCAGATCGAACATGAACAGGTGGGGCTGAAGCGCAATTTCTCCATCTTCGATGCCGATGATGCCGGCGCGCAGATCAAGGATCTGCTGGGCGGTACCAACGCCAAGCCGGACGACATCGAGGACATGAAGAACCTGATCTCGCGGGCCAAGAACTCCGGCTTGTCGCCCGAGCAGGCGATGGCGGCAGCGCGCAGCAACCGCGAGAAGGACGCGGCGATGGTCTACGAGCTGTACCAGACCCGTTTGACCTCGTTCAACGCGGTGGATTTCGATGACCTGATCCGCCTGCCGGTGCAGGTGCTGGAAGAACACCCGGATATCGCCCTGGCCTGGCGCGAGCGCATCGGCTACCTGTTGGTCGACGAATGCCAGGACACCAACGACGCCCAGTACCGCCTGCTCAAGCAGTTGGCCGGGCCCGCCGGCAACTTCACCTGCGTGGGCGACGACGACCAGTCGATCTATGCCTGGCGCGGTGCCAATCCCGAGAACCTGCAGCAGATGGGCGTGGATTATCCCAAGCTGCAGATCATCAAACTGGAACAGAATTACCGCTGTTCAAACCGTGTGCTGCGCGCGGCCAATGCGCTGATCGCACACAACCCGCACGAGCATCTGAAGACCCTGTGGTCCGACCAGGCCGACGGCGAGCGCATCCGCGTGTGGGAGTGCCGCAACAGCGAACACGAAGCGGAAAAGGTTGCCGCTGAGATCCATTTCCTGGCGACCAGCCGCAAGATTCCGTGGAGTGATTTCTGCATCCTGTTCCGCGGTAACTTCCAGTCGCGGCCATTGGAAAAAGCGATGCAACTGGTCGGCGTGCCGTATCACCTCAACGGCGGCACGGTATTCCTGGAACGACAGGAAGTGAAGGACACGTTGGCGTGGTTGCGCTTGATCGTGAACCCGGATGACGACACTGCCTTCATGCGCGCGGTGCAGTCGCCCAAGCGTGATGTCGGTGCAAGCACGCTGGCCAAGTTGGCCGAGCTGGCGTCGGAGAAAGACATTCCGATGGCGCAGGCGGCCGAAAGCATGGGCGCACTGGCCCAGCTCACGCCGCGCGCGGCCAACAGCCTGAGCAAGTTCACCGACATCCTGCGCGCGCTGCGGCTGGACATGCGGCAGATGAGTTCGGGTGACCTGGTGCGGCGCGTGTCCAAGGATTCGGGCATGTTGGCCGAGCTGCGCCATGCGGCCAAGGACACTGCCGGCTACGAGCGTCGTGCCAACAACCTGGAAGAACTGGCCTCGTGGTTCGAGAGCGGCCCGCGTGGTGCCAGCGCCGCCGACATGGCCGCGCAGCTGGCGCTGATCTCGCGCAACGACAAGGACGACGGCGGCAACCAGGTGCGGATGATGACGCTGCATGCGTCCAAGGGCCTGGAGTTCCCGTACGTCTTCATCGTTGGCTGCGAGGACGGCGTGTTGCCGCATCAGGTCAGCCTGGATGAAGGCAATCTGCAGGAAGAACGACGCCTGCTGTATGTGGGCATCACTCGCGCCAAGATCCAACTGTGGATGAGCTTCAGTCGTTTGACGCGCAAGTTTGGTGAGCATATCCGGCTCAAGCCGAGCCGGTTCTTTGATGAAATTCCAGCCGGCGAGATCCAGCGCGATGGCGCGGACCCGGTGGCCGATGCCGCGCACAAGCAAGAGCGGGCGAAGGCTGGATTGGCAGCGATTCAAGCGCTGTTTGATTGATGCTTCACCCCTCCCCTTTGGCGAAGCCAAGGGGGAGGCAGGGAGGGGGTAGCTTTTGGCCTTGGCTTTGCGGTTTGATTGAAGCTCACCGCAAGCAGCGCCTCAGCCATCCCTTGGCCAAAGGGGCGGCGGTAGTGCCGAGCCATGCTCGGCAGGGGGCTCTACCGGCAAAAATCAAAAGCACCCCTCCCCAGCCCTCCCCTCTGCTGCGCAGAAGGGAGGGGGCCACAGCAGAGTCCACCATGTCCCTGATCCAGACCGAACGCCTGCAACTGCGCCTGCTGCGTGACGACGACGGCGATGCCGCCGCGATGCTGCAATTGCTCAACGAACCGGGCTTCCACCAATACATCGGCGACCGCGGCGTGCGCACCGTAGAGGAAGCGCGCGAGTACGTGCGCAAGCACACCTTCGGCAGTTATGCCGCGAATGGCTTCGGCATGTATGCGATTGAACGCCGCAGTGATGGCGCTTGGTTGGGCAACGCTGGGCTGGTACGGCGCGAGGGCCTGCCCTGTGCGGATGTCGGTTACGCCCTGCTGGGGGCCTACACCGGTCAGGGCTATGCATTGGAAGCCGTACAAGGCGTACTTGCCTACGCGCGCGGCACGCTCGGGCTGGGCGAACTGCGCGCGATCGTCTCGCAGGGCAATGCGCGTTCCGTCGCGCTGCTGGAAAAAGTCGGCTTCCGCGATGGTGGCACTGTGGTGCTGCCGGGCAAGGACGAACAGCTGCTGCTGTTCGTGCACACGCCACAAGGCTGAACCACGTAGCCCGGGTAAGCGCGGCGCACCCAGGCAAGGATCTGCTGCTTTTTCCGGTTTTCCGCCAACCGCCCCGGGTGTGCTGCGCTTACCCGGGCTACGGCCAGCTCAGCGGCCCAACTGTTCCTGCAAGGCTGCCAGTTGTTCCTGCAGCGCTGCGACGGTGGCTTCCAGTTGCTGCACGCGCTCTTCCAAGGCGCTGTTGTCGACCGTGGCGGCAGAACCCGACGGGGCGCGGTACTGCGCGGCCAACGCATCCACATCCACCGCACCGCAAAGCAGGTGCATGAAGCGGTCTTCGCGCTGGCCGGCGCCGCGCGGCAGCTGCACGACAAGGCCGCGCTGCTGCAAGCGTTCCAGCTGGTGGCGCAGGTCGGCGGCATCGGCAAACTTGGCCATGCGCTCGCTGCGGGTGGTCAATTCACCGGCAGTCTGCGGGCCGCGCAGCAGCAACAGGCCGAGCAGGGCGACCTGCTGGCGCGGCAGGTCGAGCTTGGGGCCGGTCAGGTGTTCATAACGGTCGGCGCGCGAGGCGAAGTGCTGGCGCACCAGGCCCAGCGTCTCCAGCTGGCGCAGCGCGTGCTGCACCTTGCCGGCTTCCAGGTTCATCACCGGCTCGCGCGCGGTTTTCTGGTTGGCGGCCACCTGGGCGGCGTTGACCGTCAGCGGGTAGGTGTCCGGGGTTGTGGCCTCTTTCTCGATCAGGCAGCCCAGCACGCGCGCCTGGGCAGCGTCGAGGATAGGGAAATCGGGGGTCTGGCTGGCGTCGGTCACGGTCCGGGCTCTGGTCTTGCTAGGGGGCGCAAGCATAGCTGAGTGCGGAAATTGCGGCTAAAACCGGGGTCAGAGTCGAGTTTCGGTCCGAAACCTGACTCTGACCCCGGTTTTGACCCGGCAAGGCGGGCAAAGCAGGGAGCCGGTAAACTTGCGCGGTTTTCAAAGATTCCCGGTAGTTTCCATGTCCCGATTCCCCGCCCTTACCCTGCTGGCCGGCGCTGTGCTGTCGCTGGCTGCCTGCAGCTCCACCGCGCCGTTGAGTCGCGTTTCGCCGGCCCCGGCCGACGCCGTCGTAGCGCCGGCCAATGCCCCCAACGACAACCTCAATGCCGTGCTGTGGGTGCAGCGTTCGCAGGAATACCGGGCCAGCGCGCTGCAGACCTGGAAGCTGGCAGGCGCCCAGCTCGACGCGGCGCTTGCCGATGGCAGCTGGACTGCGCTGTTGCCGGAAGAGGGCGGCAAGCACCAATCGGCCAAGCTGAAGCCGGCGGTGGTGGTGGATGTGGACGAGACCGTGCTCGACAACTCGCCCTACCAGGCCCGGCTGGTGCGCGATGGCAGCAGCTACAACGACGCAACCTGGGAAGCCTGGGTGGATGAGCGCAAGGCGCAGCCGGTACCCGGTGCGGTGCAGTTCGCGCAGGCCGCTGCAGCCAAGGGCGTGACCATGATCTATATCAGCAACCGCACCGCAGCGATGAAGGACGCCACCATCGCCAACCTGCGTGCTGTCGGTTTCCCGGTCGCCGATGACAGCGTCTATCTGGGCCTGGGCACACCGGTGCCGGGTTGCACCGAACACGGCAGCGAGAAGGGTTGCCGCCGCCAACTGGTGGCGCAGAACTACCGCGTGCTGATGCAGGTGGGCGACCAGTTCACCGATTTCCTGCAGGTCGAGGACAACAGCCTGGCCGCGCGCGACGTATTGCTGGACAAGTACCAGGGCTGGATCGGTTCGCGCTGGTGGATCCTGTCCAACCCCACCTACGGTGGCTGGGAAGGTGCGGCCATCAACAATGCCTGGTCGCTGCCGGCGGACCTGCGCAACGGGGCAAAGCGTGACGCGCTGGAGGTGGCCCGATGAGCCGCGCACCGCTGCCGCTGCGTAATGACGAGCGCCTGATCTTCGCCCTCGATGTGCCGGGCAAGGCCGAAGCCATCGCGTGGGTGGACAAGCTCGGCGATGCCGTGTCGTTCTACAAGATCGGCATGGAACTGCTGGCCTCGGGCGAGTATTTCGACGTGCTCGACGAACTGGCCAGGCGCGACAAGCGCGTGTTCGTCGACCTGAAGTTCTTCGACATCCCGGCCACCATTGCCGGCGTGATCAAACGTCTGTCGCAGTGGCCGGTGAGCTATTGCACCATCCACGGCTGGCACCCCGGCATGATGGAAGCCGCTGCAGCCGCCAACAGCTCGGAGATGCGCCTGCTGGCGGTGACCGTGTTGACCTCGATGGGTCGCCCGGATCTGGCGCAGATGGGTATCGACCGTGAGCCGGTGGACGTGGTGGTGGAGCGCGCACTGGCCGCGCAGCGTGCCGGCATCGACGGTGTGATCGCTTCCGGCCAGGAGGCCGCGCCGATCCGCGCCGCTACCGGTCAGGGTTTCTCCATCGTCTGCCCCGGCATCCGTCCTGGCGGCCCGGTGGGTGACGACCAGCAGCGCACCGTGGGCGTGGCCCAGGCCTTTGCCGACGGCGCCGACGCGATTGTCGTCGGCCGGCCGATCCGCCTGGCTGCCGACCCGCGTGCCACGGCGCTGGCTATTCAGCGAGAAATTGCCGAATCAATTAAGTAAAATCAATAACTTATATTGTTATTCATGAAGTATTGCTTTAACTGAATCGGGCGCGTACGCTACGTCTCGTCCGGCTCTGCCGGCGATGCGTCAAACATGTCTACCGGTCCCGTACCGGTTTGAGGAGGTCTGTCACCGGCAACGGGGCGGCCTCTTTTTTTGTCTGGGATTTGGGAGCCGGGATTGGGGATTCGTAGCGGGCAACAGCGCTCGTCGCTTTGGGGAGAGGGGCTCCTGCCTTCCGCCTTTATCCAATCCCGACTCCCCAATCCCCAATCCCCGCTGCAGCCGTGACGGCCGTGCTTGCCGCTGTCACCGGGCAGGCATCAAGATGCTTGGCCTACGGGAGGATCGCCGCCGCCATGCAACGCCGTTCACTACGCAGTTGCCACACCATCATCCTGACGTCGGTCTGCCTGGTAGCGTTGTTGGCGGCCTGCAAGCGCAGCGCCGAGCCCTTGCCCGGTGCCGCCACCGAGCCGGCCGCAGCGGTGCGCCAGCTGACCCAGCACCTGCGCAACAACGATCTGGTCGGCTACGCCCGCGCTGCCGTGCCGCCGGCCCAATACGCCGAACTGGAAGCCGCCTGGGCGCAGGGCCATAGCCGTTGGCCGCTGACTGAGCTGCCCCTGGACGAGAAACTGCCATCACTGTTGGCAGCGCTGTCGGAGAAGGATGCCGAGCGCAAACTGCAGCGCGCCTTCAAGGCGCAGTTGGAGGGCCAGACCGCCGCCGTGCGGCAGGCCGCGCATTCGTTGGGCCTGTTCGGTGTGCAGTACATCAGCCACCAAGGTGACTACAACGCCGCCGAACGTGCACACTACGTGCAGTTGGTCACCGCACTCAGCGACTGGGCCCAGGCCGCGCCGCTGTCCGATCCCAAGCTGGCCCAGACCTCGATTGCCACCCTGACCGCCGCCGCCCGCGCCACCGGGTTGGCCGGTGAACAGGACTTCCAGCAGGCCGGCATGACCGCCAGCCTGCAGAAGCTGGGGCCATTCGCCGCGGCCAGCAAGCAGGTGCTGGCCGGGTATGGCCTGAAGCTGGATGAAAGCGTGGAGCAGATGCGTACCGGTCTGGTCTCGCAGGACGGCGACCGTGCCACGGTGCGCGTGCAGTACCCGCTGGCAGGCAAGGAACTGGATCTTGAGGTGGCGCTGGTGAGGCGCGACAAGCGTTGGTACCTGGCGCGCACGCTCAGCGATGTGGACGCCGTGCTGGTGGCCGCGAGGGCTGCCGAACAGGCCAAGGCCGATGCCCTGCAAGCGGTTGAAACCCCGGAGCCACAAACAGCAGACAACGCTGCAGCGGCAGCTAAGCCATAATGCCGCCGATGTCGAAACAGAAATCCCAGCCCGATCAGGGTGAACTGCTGCCGCCGGACGACGCCAACGCGACGCCCGCCACTCCTGCTGCCATCGTGCCGGGCGCCCCTGCGCGCCCGCTGCCAGCGGCCCGTGCTGCCCGCCGCCCGCTATGGGCGCGCCTGCTGGGCAAGCTGATCGAGCCCTGGCTGGGCCTGAAGATCGAGCCCGAGCAGCCCGGTGAGTACAACGACGGCCGCCCGGTGGTGTACGTGCTGGAGGACTACGGCCTGTCCAACGCGCTGATCCTGGACAAGGCCTGCCGTGATGCCGGCCTGCCGTCGCCGCTGGTGCCGCTGGCCGGGGATCCGACCGGGCGCAAGCGCGCCTACGTGGCCTTGTCGCGCCGCTCCAGCAACAACATGCTGCTGCCCGAGCAGCGTGGCGCCAAGACCCATTCCGATTCGCTGGCCAAGCTGCTGCAGGCGCACCGCGCCAACCTGGGCCTGGACGTGCACCTGGTGCCGGTGTCGATCTTCGTCGGCCGCGCCCCGGACAAGCAGAGCGGCTGGTTTGCCGTGCTGTTCTCGGAAAACTGGGCGCTGGTTGGCCGCTTCCGCCGCCTGCTGGCGATCCTGCTCAACGGCCGCGACACCATCGTCCGTTTCGCCCCGCCGGTTTCGCTGCGCGGCACCGTCGATGAAGGCCTGGAGCCGGAACGCACCGTCCGCAAGCTGCAGCGCGTGCTGCGCACGCACTTCCGCCGCATCCGCGAATCGATCATCGGCCCGGACCTGTCCACCCGCCGCCTGCTGGTCGACAAGGTGCTGGAATCGGATCCGGTGCGCGAAGCGATTGCGGTGCAGGCCAAGCGCGACAACTCCAAGACCACCGACGCCTGGAAGAAGGCGCAGGGCTATGCCTGGGAGATCGCCGCCGACTACTCCACCCCGGTGGTGCGTTCGGCCAGCTTCATGCTCAGCCACGTCTGGAACCGCATCTATGCCGGCGTGCTGGTGCACCACCTGGACAAGTTCAAGGAAGCCGCACCTGGCCACGAAATCATCTACGTGCCCAGCCACCGCAGCCATATGGACTACCTGCTGCTGAGCTACCTGCTGTACGACCGCGGCATCGTGCCACCGCACATCGTGGCCGGCATCAACCTCAACCTGCCGGTGGTGGGCACGCTGCTGCGCAAGGGCGGCGCGTTCTTCATCCGCCGCTCGATCAAGGGCAACGCGCTGTACTCGGCGGTGCTCAGCGAATACGTCGCGCAGCTGGTGGCTGGTGGTTACTCGATCGAATACTTCGTCGAAGGCGGGCGCTCGCGTACCGGTCGTCTGCTGCAGCCCAAGGGCGGCATGATCTCGATGACGCTGCGCGCCTTCCTGCGCCAGCCGCGCAAGCCGGTGCTGTTCCAGCCCATCTACGTCGGCTATGAAAAGCTGATGGAGGGCAACAGCTACCTCGACGAGCTGACCGGTCGGCCGAAGGAAAAGGAATCGATCTGGGCGCTGCTGTGGGGCATTCCCAAGGTGCTCAAGCAGAACTACGGCCAGGTGGTGGTGAACTTCGGTGAGCCGATCGCGCTGAACGATGTGCTGGCCAGGATGGCACCGGAATGGGACGGTCAACCGGTGCCCGAAGACGAGAAGCCGGGCTGGCTGGCCGGCACTGTCGACGTGCTCGCCGAGACGATCCAGGAGCGCATCAACGCCGCCGCCGACGTCAATCCGATCAACCTGCTGGCGCTGGCGCTGCTGTCCACGCCCAAGCATGCAATGGGCGAGGCCGACCTGATCGCGCAGATCGAGCTGTGCAAGAAGCTGCTGGTGGAAATGCCGTACTCGGACCGGGTCACGGTCACCCCGCATTCGCCCGAGCGCATCATTGCCCACGCCGAGGAAATCAACGTCCTCAGCCGCATCAAGCACCCGCTGGGCGACGTGCTCAGCGTCAGCGGCGATACCGCGGTGCTGCTGAGCTATTTCCGCAACAACGTGCTGCACCTGTTCACTGCCTCCTCGTGGGTGGCCTGCTGCTTCCAGAACAATCGCCGCATGAGCCGCGGCGGCCTGTTGCGCCTGGGCCGCGGCCTGTACCCGTTCCTGCAGGCAGAGTTGTTCCTGCCGTGGACCGAGGACGAGTTTGCCGCGCGCATCGACCAGACCATCGACGTCTTCGTACGCGAAGGCCTGCTCCAGCACGTGGGCGAAGACGATGGCGGCATGCTTGCACGCAGCACCGGCCAGACCGACGAAGTGTTCCGTCTGCGTGCCATTGGCCACTCGCTGCAACAGGCATTCGAGCGCTATTACATCGCCATATCGGTGCTGGTGAAGAACGGCCCCGGCACCTTGGGTGCAGGCGAACTGGAAAGCCTGTGCCAACAGGCCGCACAGCGCCTGAGTCTGTTGTACGCACCGGCGGCACCGGAGTTCTTCGATAAGTCGCTGTTCCGTGGCTTCATCCAGAAGATGCGCGAGCTGCGCCTGATCTGGCCGGACCAGAACAGCAAGCTGCTGTTTGACGAGCGCCTGGATGCCTGGGCCAAGGACGCAAAGTTCATCCTCGGCCGCGAGCTGCGCCACACCATCGAGCGCGTGAGCCCGGAAGCGGTGAAGCCGGAAGTGCCGCCGGCAGCGTGATGGAAGCCGGTAAAGCGGAGCCATGCTCCGCTGGGGCTCTATCGGTAAGGCCTCTGCCGAGCCTGGCTCGGCACCACGGATTGGTTCTGTGGGAGCGGGGGGGGGGGGGCCCGCCCCGGCGCGGGGGAGGGGATGGGGGGAGCGGGGGGGGGGGGGGGGGGGGGGGGGGGGGGGGGGGGGCGGGCCGCCCCCCCCCGGGCCCCCCTCGGGCCCCCCCCACCCCCCCCCCCCCCCCCCCCCCCCCCCCACTACGCCCC
>NZ_JBRREF010000089.1:0-18270 GCF_056760135.1 Stenotrophomonas sp. STEN023
GGGGGGCGGGCCGGCCGGCGCCGGGCCCCCCCCCCCGCCCCCCCCCCCCCCTCCCCGCTCCCCCCCCCCCACGCGCCCCCCCCCCCCCCCCGCCCCCCGGCCCTCGGGGCCGGCGCCCGCCCCCCCCCCCCCCCCCCGACTGCTATATGAAGAAAGATATCGAGCGCCGGATCCTGCTGGGCAGGGTTGCCGGCGTTTTTGGTGTGCGCGGCGAACTGAAGCTTGAGTCCTGGACCGAGCCACGTTCCGCCATTTTCAAATACCAGCCTTGGATTCTGCGTACCCCGGCGGGGCAGGAGTCCGAGCTGACCGGTGTGCGCGGCCGCGATTCGGGCAAGACCCTGGTGGCGAACTTCCCGGGCGTGACCGACCGCGATGTGGCCGAAGCCATGCGCGGGACCGAGATCTACGTTGCCCGCAGCGCCCTGCCGCCGCCGAGCGCGGACGAGTATTACTGGGTTGATCTGGAAGGCCTGGACGTGGAAACCGTCGAAGGCGTCAAGCTGGGTATCGCCTCGCATCTGTTCAGCACCGGCTCCAACGACGTACTGGTTACCCGTGGCGACCGTGAGCGGATGATTCCGTTCGTGATGGGCGACTTCGTCAAATCCGTGGATTTCGACGCCAACCTGATCGTGGTCGACTGGGATCCGGAGTTTTAAAGCCCGTGCGTGTAGACGTCATCAGCCTGTTTCCAGAATTCCTTGCCCAATCGGCTGCGCTGGGCGTGGTCGGTCGTGCGCAGGAGCGCGGGCTGCTGGAACTGCACGGCTGGAATCCGCGCGATTATGCCGAGGGCAATTACCGCCGGGTGGACGACCGTCCGTTTGGTGGCGGCCCGGGCATGGTGATGCTGATCGAGCCCCTGCGCGCAGCCCTGGCGGCGGCGCGTGCGGCTGACCCAGCGCCTGCACCGGTCATCTATCTGAGTCCGCAGGGCAGGCCGCTGGACCAGGCCAAGGTTCGTGAATTGGCCGCCTTGCCGCGGATGATCCTGCTCTGCGGTCGCTATGAAGGCGTGGACGAGCGCTTCCTGGCCAGTGAGGTGGATGAGGAGATCTCCATTGGCGATTACGTGCTGTCCGGCGGTGAGTTGGGTGCGGCGGTGATCATCGATGCGGTGACCCGTCTGCAGGAGGGGGCCTTGAACGATGCCGAATCTGCGGTCCAGGACAGTTTCGAGGGTGACGGCCTGCTGGATTGCCCACACTACAGCCATCCGGCCAGCCACCCGCTGGGCGATGTGCCTGACGTGCTGCGCTCCGGTAACCATGCCGCCATTGCCGCTTGGCGCCGCCAGCAATCCTTGCTGCGCACGTCATTGCGGCGTCCGGACCTGTTGGACGAGGCCAGCCTGAACAAGGCTGACCGCAAGCTGCTGGCCGAAGCCCGGCAGGCGCTTGCAGATTCGTTCAAACAAGCTACTGGCGCCGAGGGCGAACAGTAAGTTAGAATTACGAGTTCCCGTCGGCTGAATGGCCTGACGTGGAGCCAGAACAATAACGTGCAGCGCAATCCGGCGACTGTATGAGCCTAAGCTGTCGATACCGACACGCCCACCCCGAACAATCGGTGTAACCCAATGAGCAAGCTGAACAAGTCCATCGTCGCGGAATTCGAATCCGCCCAGATCACCCGCGAACTGCCGAAGTTCAGCCAGGGCGACACCGTCGTGGTGAACGTGAAGGTCAAGGAAGGCAACCGTGAGCGCGTGCAGGCATACGAAGGCGTCGTCATCGGCACCAAGAATGCTGGCCTGAACTCCGCTTTCACCGTGCGCAAGATCTCGCACGGCTACGGCGTCGAGCGCGTCTTCCAGACCCACAGCGCCATCATCGACTCGGTCGAAGTGAAGCGTCGCGGTAAGGTTCGCGCCGGTAAGCTGTACTACCTGCGTGGCCTGGAAGGCAAGGCTGCCCGCATCAAGGAAGATCTGGCTGCTGCCCAGCAGGCCAAGGCTGCTCGCCTGGCTGCCAAGGCTTCCGCCGAGTAATCCCGCCAACAGGCCAAGCCTGTTTGCAGCAACGGCCACCTTCGGGTGGCCGTTTGCGTTTGTGGGCTTGGGTGGAGTGAGGGCTGGAAGCTGGGAAAGCTCAGAAGCTCAGAAGCTCAGAAGCTCAGAAGCGCAGAAGCGCAGAAGCGTAGAAGCGTAGAAGCGCAGAAGCGTAGAAGCGTAGAAGCGTAGAAGCGTAGAAGCGTAGAAGCGTAGAAGCGTAGAAGCGTAGAAGCGTAGAAGCGTAGAAGCCCCCTCATCCGCCCTCCGGGCACCTTCTCCCGCAGGCGGGAGAAGGGAAGGCTGGCGTTGCTTGGGGGCTGGTGCATTGCTTGCGCTCTGCGCGGCCAACTATCCGATAGCAGAAAAGCCTAGCTGTCCCTTCTCCCGCCTGCGGGAGAAGGTGCCCGGAGGGCGGATGAGGGGGCTTTTGATTCTTGCTTGGCTTGTAGCTCCACTGCCGCTCAGTGGGAAAGCTTGGATCATTGCGGTGCGCTTAGGTGTTACTTGCGCTCTGCGTGGCCATCTATCCGATAGCAGAAAAGCCTGTCTGTCCCTTCTCCCGCTTGCGGGAGAAGGTGCCCGGAGGGCGGATGAGGGGGGCTTTTGATTCTTGCCCTGGCTTTCCGCCTTGCAGCCCTCAGCGGAAATGCGCCTCGATCTGCTCCAGCGTCTTGCCCTTGGTCTCCGGCAACCAGAACGCCGCAATCAGGAAGAACGCGAACGTACACGCCGCCCAGAACAGGAACATGCTGGCGTATCCGTAATGGCCAACCGTAGGCAGGAACACCGCCGCGATCGTGGTCGATACGAACTGGTTGATCAGCAACGCGATGCTCATGCCGTTCGACCGAATCCGGTTAGGCATCAACTCCGACAATGCCAGCCACACGCACACGCCTGGTCCCACCGCGAAGAACGCCACGAATACCAGGATGCAGGCAGCCACCGCCCAGCCATGCGAAGCCGGCGGCACTGCGCCGATCCAGGCCTGCTCGATGCGCAGTGGAGCATTGGCAGCAGCGCTCGGGTCCGGGAACGGATTCAGATGCAGGCTGCGGAAGAAGCGACCAATCACGCTGTCGGCGTGCACGGTGCTGGAGCGTTCGATCAGCAGCTGTTGATCGCTGGGATTGTCACTGCGCAGCGAGCGCACATCGCTGAAGCCGCCATAGCTCCACGACACCGTCAGCTGTGACGGCTGCCCATCCCGATTGCGGGTACCGGCGAGCTGATGCCATTGCGCAGCATCCAGCTGCAACTGCAGACCATCGGCCTGCACCGCATGCTGCAATACCTGCTGCACATCAGCGCGGCCCTGTTCGGCCTTGAAGAACAGCATCGCTGCAGCCAACAGGGCAAGACAGATGCCACCACTGCCGATCATCAACAGGAATTTGCGGCCCTTGCGATCCACCAGGAACAGCGCCACCAGGGTCATGATCACATTGAGCAGCTTGATCGCTACATCCGCACCGTTCGCAGCTGCACCCGGCAGGCCAGCTTGATTGAGGATGTTGACCGCGTAGGCGAGGATCGAGTTGATGCCGGTGGCCTGGGTGAAGGCCAGCACCAGGCAGGCCAGCACGAACGGCACCATGTAGCGGCGACTGAACAGCCGGTCGCGCTCGCCATCGGCCTTGGCCGTCACCGGATTCTGGATCTGCGCGAGTGTGGCTTCCACCTGCGACGGCGGCAGCGTGGCCTGCAAGCCGCGACGTGCAGCATCGATGCGACCGCGACGTGCCAGCCAGCGTGGTGATTCGTTGAGCCAGAACAGGCCGATGCAGAACACCACGCCCGGCAGCAGGCAGGTCCAGAAGATCGTGCGCCAGGCCTGGTCCTTCACTGCGAACAGATGCTGTGCCTGCTGCACCAGGGGCATGTTGCGTACCGACTCCGCTGCGGCATCCACCGAATGCGCTTGATACAAACCAATCAGGGCAGCAAGTACCAGACCTACCGTCAGCAGCAGCTGGAACATCGCCGCGCCGCGACCGCGTCGTTCCGGTCCCAGTACTTCGGCCAGATACAGCGGCACCACCACGCCGATCAAGCCACCGCTGATGCCTTGCAGCAGGCGTCCCAGCAGCAGCGGCGTATAGCCGGAGGCCAGCGCCATGATCGGGATGCTGGCGGTGAACAGCACGCCAGCGAGCATCATCGCGCCGCGTCGGCCGATCAGGTCGGCGATCATGCCGGCGAACAGCGATGACAACACACTGCCCAGCAATACCGCCGCGACCACGAAGCCCATCTGTTGGCTGCTCAGCTGCCAGGCATGGCTAGCGGTGGCTTCCAGATAGGGCAGGGCGCCGGCAATGATGCCGATGTCGATGCCGTACAGCAGGCCGCCAAGACCGGCGATGAAAAGGAGATAGCGCACGGGCCAACGCGGCGCGGCGTCGCTGGCGGGCACGGCAAAAGTGGTGTCTGTCATCGGCGCGTTCCTGGGGCAAGATTTTGTAGTGCCGAGCCATGCTCGGCTGCACTTCGTTCCGGTGTATGCGCTGCCGGATCGCGCCGCGCATCCGCGCGGTTTGCCGAGCATGGCTCGGCACTACATGGAGCGGATCAGCTTGGGTCGATCGGGTTGCCGGCTATCCATACCTGTTGCAACTTCAATTGCGGGTCCAGCACCACCATGTCCGCGCGCAGGCCTGGGGCGATGCGGCCGCGGTCTTCCAGACCCAGGTAATCGGCCTGGATGGTGGAAACACGTTGCGAGGCGTCGGCCAGTTCGAGGCCGACATCGACCAGATTGCGCAGCGCCTGGTCCATGGTCAGTGCGCTGCCGGCGAGCGAGCCGGTGGAGAGCCGCACGCAGCCCATGCACTTGTGCACGCGCTGCTCGCCCAGCGCGTATTCGCCATCGGGCATGCCGGTGGCGGCAGTGGCATCGGTGACTGCATACAAGCGCGGGATCGCCCGCACCGCCATGCGGATCGCGCCGCGATGCACATGTTGCAGGTCGGGAATCAGTTCGGCGTATTCGGCATGCGCCAATGCGGCAGCAGCGATACCGGGCTTGTAGTGATCAACGCCAGTCATGCCATTGAACAGATGGGTGAAGCCAACCGCGCCAGCCTGCAATGCGGCGACCGCATCGTCGTAGCTGCCGGCGCTGTGGCCGATCTGCACGCGGATGCCCATCGCGGCCAACGCCGGAATCAAGGCGGTGTGCTGGCCGATTTCCGGCGCAATCGTCAGCACCTTGATCGGCGCCAGGGCATGCAGGTGCTGCACCGACTCCAGGGTTGCTTCCAGCGTGCGTGGCGGCTGTGCGCCCAGACGCTGCGGGCTGATGAAGGGGCCTTCCAGATGCACACCGATGATCTGCGCGGCATCCGCATCGGGTGTCGCCATCACCTGGGCGACACCGCGCAGGGCATTCTCGATCTCGGCGTACTCGGCGGTCATCGTCGTGCCGAGCAGGGTGGTGGTGCCGTAGCGGGCATGGGTGTGGGCGATGCGGCGGGCGACATCGCCGCCCTGCATCAGGTCCACGCCCGCTGCGCCATGCACATGCAGGTCGATGAAGCCGGGCAGGATGATCGGCAGATCGCCGCCATCACCCGTATGGTCTTCTACTTCCAACGTGCGCAGCTGCTGGTCGAAATGGACGTGGCCACGACGCCAGCCCAGCGGGGTGAGAATGCGGCCGTACAGGCTGCGGGTAGCGGTCATAGCGGTGGCTCGGCGGTGATCACTTCAATGCCCTGACGTTGCAAGCCTTCACGGGTTGCTTCGTCGATGCCGGGGTCGGTGATGATGGCGTGGATCTGGTCGAGGCGGGCGATGCGGTGCAGGCTGACCCGGCCAAATTTCGAAGCGTCGGTCAGCACCACGATGCGGCGGGCGCGCTCGACCATGCGGTGATTGAGGCGGGCTTCGGCTTCGTCGTGGGTGGTCAGGCCGAACTGCAGGTCCAGGCCGTCCACGCCGAGGAACAAGGTGTCGAAGCTGTAGGAGGTGAGGCTGGCTTCGGCCTGGCTGCCCTGCAGCGACAGCGACTGCTTGCGCAGCAGGCCGCCGGTCAGCAGCACGTTGACCGCCGGTGCGTTGGCCAGTTCCCAGGCGATGTTCAAGCCATTGGTCATCACCGTGACGTCGCGGTGGTCGCGCAGGTGCCGGGCCAGGGTCATGGTGGTGGAGCCGGAGTCGATGATGATGTTGTCGCCGGGTTGCACCAGCTGCGCGGCGCGCATGCCGATGGATTCCTTCAGCGACAGGTTCAGCGCATCTTTCTCGTGGATGTCCTGTTCCTGCGGCGGCATGCGTACCAGGGTTGCGCCACCGTGGGTGCGCGTGGCCAGGCCCTGCGCCTCGAAGTGGCCCAGGTCGGTACGGATGGTCACCGCCGACACGCCGAACTGGTCAACCAGTTCGGCAACCTGCACCGAGCCCTGGTCGATCAGGCGTTGCAGGATCTGCTGTCGGCGGGGACGGGTATTGCGCATGGTCAGCTCTCTTGTGCGTTTGAAAGCGGAGATTAACCGTTCGCAAGGTTTGCGGCGCGCAAACTTTCGCTTTGCTTGCGTGTACCTGCCTGATTGGCGCTGCAGGCGCGCGCGTATTCGCCCAGGCACTGGCCGACGCGATGCTGCACCAAGGCGGCCGGCGTGGCGGCCAGTTGGCCTTCGCGCACAGCCACATACTGGCCCGGCAGGTATTGGCTGAGCAGCACGAGCGGCGGGGTGTGCTGTTCCAGGTTGGCGAACAAGGTCTGCACGGCCTGCAGCAGCTCCGGCTCGCCCCAGTAGTAGCGGCAGCGGTCACTGAAGGCGTAGGAGCGCAGCAGGCGCAGCGTGGCCTCGTCGCCGTGGTAGTGCGCCTGCCAGTTCTTCGGCTTGGCCAGCATCACCTGTTCCAGTACCTGCGGCAGCTTCGAGCACTGCGTGGCAGGCAGCAGTTCGGCTTCGATCGCGGCGAGTGCGAACAAGGCTTCGCGGTAGGCAAACGTTGCCGCCGGGCCGACCTTGAGGATGGCGAAGTGATCGCGCACCAGCGCATGCAGGCCGGACTCGCGTTGGTAGTCGGTCGAGTGCGCTTCAAACACGATGCGCGGCTGCTGTTCAAGGAAGTCAGCCAGCTCGCTGGCAGCGGCGGCGTCGTATTCGTGCACGCTGCTGTGGTCGAAGTCCACGCCCGGCTGCACGACCATTGCAATCACGCGCTGCCAGGCATCGCGCAGTTCCGGTGTGTCGAAGGCCTGCTGGTGGATGGCCAGGGTCTGCGCGGCAGCAGCCGGCGTGGTGACGGCCAAGCCACCTGCCAGCGAGGCTTCGCCACCGGGGATCGGCACTTCGGTACCGATCACATAGACCGGCGGCGGCAGGCCATTGGCTTTGGCAGTGGCTTCGGCAATCACTGCCAGCTCGGCCGAACGCGCGGCGACGGTAGCGTCGGGCAATGGGGTCGGATCATCGGCGCAGGACATGCTGCAGTCGAGATGGATCTTGTGGAAACCGGCGGCGACATAGGCTTCGATCAGCACGCGCGCATTGGCCATCGCTTCGGCGGCCGGCTGCTTCTGCCAGGCGTTGGGACCGAGGTGATCGCCGCCCAGGATCAGTTGCGCGCGCGGGAAGCCTTCTTCGTCGGCGAGCGCTTCCACATAGGCGCGGTACTGCGACGGGGTCATGCCGGTGTAACCGCCGAACTGGTCGACCTGGTTGGAAGTGGCTTCGATCAGCAGCACGGTGCGGTGTTGCGCGGCCACGTGCATGGCCGCGCGCAACACCTGTTCGTTGCTGCAGCAGACGCTGTACAGGCCGACGTTGTGGCCTTGGCGATGAGAGGCAAGCAGGGATTGCAGCGGTGACATGGTCAAGCTCCGGGAATCAGGTAAGCGGGTTGGCAGGCGAGCAGGGCGGCACCACGGGCACCGCCGGCATCGCCGAAGCGCGGTGGCACGATGGGCGGCACTTCCACGCCGTTGAACAGATGTGCGGCGATGGCCGCGGGCAGCTGCTGGTAGAGCGGTGCGTACTGCGACAGGCCGCCACCAAGCACGATGACGTGCGGGTCCAGCGCGAGGATCAGCGCGGCGAAACTGTGGCCGAGCAGGTCGCGGTGGATGTCCAGCGCCTGCATGGCGCGGATGTCACCGGCTTCGGCCCGGGCGATGACTTCGCTGGCGTTGGCCGCATTGCCGCCGAGGTGGCGTTCGATCATGGCCACGCCGCTGCCGGAGACATAGCGCTCCACGCAGCCGCGCAAGCCGCAGCCACAATCCAGCAGCGGCAAACCATGCCGTTGCAGCAGGTTGGCTGGCACGCTCCAGTGGCCCCATTCGCCGGCCAGGCCGTTGAAGCCGCCGACCAGCTTGCCGTGCAGGCAGTAACCACCGCCGGCACCGGTGCCGAGGATGGCGCCGAACATGCTGGCGTAGCCGTCCGCCGCGCCGCCGTGTGCTTCGGACAAGGCAAAGCACTGCAGGTCGTTGCCGAAGTGCAGTGGCCGTTGCAGGCGTGCCTGCAGGTCGGCGCTGACGCATTGGCCGGTCAGTGCTGGTACGTTGGCACTGAGCTGACGGCCACTGCGACGCTCGCGCACGCCGGGCAAGGCGATGCCGATGGCCTGCGCGCGTTGGCCGAGTTCTGCATCGGCATCTGCAACCAGCGTTTCCACTGCCTGCAGGAAACCGTTGTAGTCGCCTTGTGGGGTGGCGATGCGTTTGCGCCACGCGACCTGGAGGGCGGCATCGCAGGCCACCAGTTCAATCTTGGTACCGCCAATGTCGATGCCGTAACAGGCCGGGGCGCGGGTATCAGCCATGGTGGATGGTGACGCCCTTGACCACGCGGTTGACGGTGCCGTCCGGGAACGGATTGTCGGGGGTCAGTCCGAGTGCGGCCGAGCGCTGCAGGGCGTACAGCTGCGCGAACGGCAGCCACACCGGCGCCAACCAGCTGTCGGGCAGGGCAGGCACGGACAAGGTGTAGTCGTCGTGGATGCCCAGGTCCGAATGCGGGCCGATCGACAATACCTTGCCGGCAACGCCATCACCGCGCAGTTCTTCCAGCAGGTCCTGTTCGTAGCGTCGCGCCAGCGGCTCGGCGCTGCGCAGTACCACTACCAGCGTTTCCTCATTGAGCGTGGACTTGGGCCCGTGGCGGAAACCCAGAGGCGTGTTGGCCAATGCCAGCACACGGCCGGCAGTGAGTTCCAACACCTTCAGTGCTGCCTCACGGGCCAGTGCTTCCAGCGGACCACTGGCCAGGTAGATAACGCGGTTGTACGGCTGCGCAGCCAGTGCAGCGACCGCAGCATCCCAATTGCCCAAGCCCTGGCGTGCGAGTGCGGCAACCTGCTGGATGCGCTGTACGCGTTCGGCCCAAGGTGCGCTGTCGAACACGGTCAGTGCGGTCAGCAGCATGCAGCTCAGGCTGCTGGTCATGGCGAAGGCGCGGTCGCAGCTGGCGGCCGGCATCAGCACGGTGCAGGTGTCGTCGCGACCGGCGCCACGGCGGGCCAGTTCGCCTTCGGCATTGCAGGTGATGTCGAGGAAGCGGGCATCGTCGACATCAGCGCGTACGCGATCGACGGCGGCCACGCTTTCCGGGCTGGAACCGCTGCGGCCGAACGACACCAGCAGGGTCGGGTGGTCGCGCTGCAGGTACAGCGCCGGGTGGGTGAGCAGGCTGGTGGTGTGCACGGCGCGCACTTCGGCCGGCCACTGCGCATTGATGGTGTCGGCCACCATCTCGGCGATGAATCCGGAACTGCCGGCACCGGTGAAGATCACCCGTTGCCGCGGATCGGACAGGCGTTGGCCGAGGAAAGCCTGCAGGCGCGTGCTGGCCTGTTGCAGGTCGATGGCAAGGGTTTCCCACAGCGCGGGCTGCTGGGCGATTTCGGTAGCGGTATCGGCTCCGCCCAGGCGCTGCCAGGCGGTCAGATCGTGAAGCAGGGTGGCATCCATGTGTGATTCCTGATTGGCCAGCGCACCATCTTTCTTTTCTTTCGAAATGTCAAATAGCGAAAGCAAAACGAAAGAAATAATTTGATTCGGCTTTATTCTCTTGAGAATCGTCTGAAGCGAAAGGTTTCCCGGGAAACCCTTTCGCAGCAATGAATACGGTCAGCTTCGCGATGTGAAAGTTGGTGCTGTGCACCATCTTTCGATTGCAAGAAATCTTACTTATCTTTTGCTTTCATTTTGTTGACATCTTTCGATTTCCTGCCCTAGAGTCGGCGCACTCGGTTTCGAAACGCCCGTTGAACGGGTTGGAGGCAAGGTGGAACACTGCGTTCGTCAATCGCCGCTGTTGCTGGCACTGCTTTCGGCCCTGTTGTTGCCGGCAGTGACTGCACAGGCCGAGCCCATCGGCAATCTGCGCTCCGTCACCGCCAGCGATGGCCGCGACGGCGTGCGTGCCTGGGACGTACGCAGTGATACCGGCAGCACCCTGCGCATCGAGGTGCTGGCCAACGACATCGTGCATGTGCAGGCCGGTCGCAACGGCAAGCTGACCGGCGCAGGCGACAAGGCCGCACCCATCGTGTTGCCGCAGCCCGTGCAGCAGGTGCAGGCGCAGCTGGAAGAAGACGCGCAGGAAATCCGCGTGCGCACCCCGGCGCTCGTTCTGCATGTGCAGCGGCAGCCCTTGCAGCTGCGCCTGGAGCGTCTGGACGGCGGCAAGCCGGTGTCGCTATGGCAGGAACAGCAGCCGCTGGATCTGTCCGCCGAGCAGAGCGTGCAGGTGTTGTCCTCGCAGGCCGATGAAGCCTTCTACGGTGGCGGTCAGCAGAACGGCCGTTTCCAGTTCAAGGGGCGCGAGCTTGAAGTTTCCTATTCCGGTGGCTGGGAAGAGGGCGACCGCCCGAGCCCCGCGCCGATGCTGCTCAGCTCACGCGGCTGGGGCATGTTGCGCAACACCTGGAGCGACGGCAGCTATGACCTGCGCCAGCCGGACCAGGCCACTCTGCTGCACCGCGAAGACCGCTTCGATGCCTATTACTTCGTCGGCAATGATCTGCAGCGTCTGCTGGAGCGCTACACCCAGCTGACCGGCCGACCGAACATGGTCGCGCGCTGGGCGCTGTCCTACGGCGATGCCGATTGCTACAACGATGGCGACAACGTCAAGAAGCCCGGCAGCGTGCCCGAAGGCTGGAGCGATGGCCCCACCGGCACGACCATTGATGTGGTCAACAGCGTCGCCGCCAAGTACCGCGAGAACGACATGCCGGGCGGCTGGATCCTGCCCAATGACGGCTACGGCTGCGGTTACAAGCAGCTGCCGGAAACCGCGCAGGGCTTGGCTAAATACGGCTTCAAGACCGGCCTGTGGACCGAGAACGGCGTCGACAAGATCGCCTGGGAAGTCGGCAAGGCCGGCAGCCGCGTGCAGAAGCTGGACGTGGCCTGGACCGGGCAGGGCTATCAGTTCGCGATGGATGCCAACCGCCAGGCTTTCGACGGCATCCTCAACAACTCCGACTCGCGTCCGTTCCTGTGGACGGTGATGGGTTGGGCCGGCATCCAGCGTTATGCGGTTGCGTGGACCGGTGACCAGAGCAGCAGCTGGGACTACATCCGTTGGCACGTGCCGACCCTGGTGGGTTCCGGTCTGTCGGGCATGGCCTATGCGAGCGGCGACGTCGATGCGATCTTCGGTGGCAGCGCCGAAACCTTCACCCGCGACCTGCAGTGGAAGACCTTCACTCCGGTGCTGATGGGCATGTCCGGCTGGTCGTCGAATGCGCGCAAGCACCCCTGGGCCTTCGACGAACCCTACCGCTCGATCAACCGCGACTACCTCAAGCTGAAAATGCGCCTGACCCCGTATATGTACGGTTTGGTGCATGACGCCGCCCAAAGCGGGGCACCGCCGGTGCGTGGGCTGATGTGGGACAACCCGCAGGACCCGCACGCGCAGGACGAAACCTATAAGTACCAGTTCCTGCTCGGCCGCGATCTGCTGGTCGCGCCGGTCTACCGCAGTCAGGCCGCAAGCCGTGGCTGGCGCCGCGATATCCATCTGCCTGCCGGCGGCTGGTACGACTATTGGGATGGCCGCCATCTGCAGGCCGGTGCTGCTGGCAAGCAACTCGATCGTCCGGTCGAGCTGGCGACGCTGCCGGTATTCGTGCGCGCCGGTGCGATCCTGCCGATGTATCCGGAGATGCTGTTCGACGGCGAGAAACCGCTTGATGAAGTGACCTTCGATCTGTACCCGCAGGGTGCATCCAGCTACACGCTGTACGAAGACGATGGCAGCACCCGCCGCTATCAGAAGGGCGAGTCGAGTACGCAGCAGATCCGCGTGCAGGCACCGGCGCAGGGCAGTGGCCCGGTGCAGGTCGAGATCGCGCCGGTGCAGGGTGAGTATCAAGGTCAGTTGGCGCAGCGTCGCTATGGCCTGCGTGTGTTGAATCGCAACGCACCGGCTGCCGTGCAGCTGGATGGCCGTGCGCTGCCCAAGCTCGCCGATGCCGCTGCATTGCAGGCAGCCAGCGAAGGCTGGTACTTCGATGGCAAAGAGCGCAAGGGTACGCTGCATGTGCGTACCGCGACGCAGGACATCCGTGCGGCATTGAAACTGCAGCTGGATTTCCCGGTCGCCGCCGCGCTCGCCGATGACGTCTTCCCGAACGCACCGGAGCTGGGCCGCGCGCTGCCGTCAGACAGCCTGCTGGTGGTCAACCGTCCGGCCGAAGAGCCCGGCCATCCGCTGGAAAATGCCTTCGACGACGATCCGGCGACATGGTTCCGCAGCGTGCGCAACCAGGCCATCCGCACCGGTGCCCATGAGTGGGTGGTGGGCTTTGGCGAGCGCAAGCTGATCGACGGCATTGAACTGGCACCGCGCAACGACCAGCACTGGAAGCATGGTCAGGTGCGTGATTACGAAATCTACATGGCCGACAGCAATGGCGAGTGGGGCAAGCCGATTGCCAGTGGTCATCTGCAGCTGAAGCAGGAACTGCAGCGCATCGACTTCCCGGCCCACGCAGGCCGCCTGCTGCGCTTCCGCGTGCTCAGCGTGCAGAACCCTGACGGTGACGGCGCAAGTGGCGCCGATCCGATGGTGACCGCAGCGCAGGGCAGCACCGCACGTGCGGTGGATGCATTGCAGCCGCGCGATGTTGGCCCGATTGCACTGTCCACCTTCCATATCCTTGAGCAGCAAACGGCCGAGCGGCCGGCGCGGCAGCAATACCTCTCCCAGCTGCCGCTGCCGGCCGTATTGGCCGCCCAGGTGCATGCCGACCGTTCGTTTGCCGCCGCTGTGCCAATGCGCATGAACGGCCTGCAGTTCCGCCGCGGTCTCGGCGTTGGTGCGCAAAGCCGCATCGACATGAGTTTGAAGGGGCAGTGGAAAACGCTGCGCGCCGACCTCGGCGTGGATGACCAATGCCGTCAAGCCGGTGGTCTGCAGTTCCAGGTATGGGGTGATGACCGCCTGCTCTATGACAGCGGCTTCGTGAAAGCGCCGGGCGTGGTCAAGCCCGAGCTCGATATCCGCGGTCTGTCCAGATTGAGTCTGCGCACCTTGGGCGCGCAGGGTAGCCAACCGTCCCAGGTCTGCGCCAACTGGGCCAACGCCGTACTGATCGGCGAGGAGGGCGATTCCGCCGACATCCTCGCCCCATGACCCACCCGTAACACCGCTCCTCCCACCGGATTACCCCCGGCTACGGTCCAAGAACCGTGGCATGGGATCGCTTTGCCCGCCAACTGCTGTTTTTTTTGCGTGCCCTTGCCAGGAGAGAACCCCGATGTTGCCAGCCAACCGCAGTGCCAAACGCTGTTTGCAAGCTCCACTATCGTTGGCTGTCGCCAGCGTGCTGTTCGCCATCGCCGCACCTGCCTTCGCGCAGGACAAGGCCGAGAAGGAAAAGGACAAGACCACCGAGTTGTCCCGCATCGAGGTCACCGGTTCCAACATCCGCCGCACCGATGTGGAAACCGCATCGCCGGTGCAGGTGATCAGTAAGCAGGACATCGAAAACATGGGCGCGCGCACGCTGTTGCAGGTGCTCGACAATCTGCCGGCAGCACGTCCGGGCCAGGTCGATTCCAAGTCCTTGTTCTCCGGTTCGGACGGCGCTTCGCAGGCCAACCTGCGTGGCCTCGGCGCACAAGGCACGCTGGTGCTGTTGAACGGTCGCCGCCTGTCGTACTACGGCGCGCCGGCTGGCTTCCAGACCCAGTTCGTCAACATCGATGCCATTCCTGCCGCCGTCATCGAGCGCATGGAAGTGCTGACCGATGGCGCCTCGGCCGTATACGGCACCGATGCAGTGGCCGGCGTCATCAACGTCATCACCAAGAGCAGCTACCAGGGCCTGGAAGTCAGTGGCACCTGGGACACTGCCTCGCGCTTTGATTCCTTCGGTGAAAAGCAGGCCAGCGTCACTGGCGGTTTCGGCGACATGGCCGAGGACGGCTACAACGTCTATGCCAGCGTCAACCTGTATGAGCGCGACGGCATTCCAGACAGCGAGTGGTACCTCAAGCACCCGGGCCAGTTCTACGTCAACACACCGGACTACATCAAGAATCTGCGGCTGGACACCGGCAGTGCGCCGGGCGTGTTCAACCCCGGCTACTACTACGCCATCGATCCGGTCACCGGCGTGCGCAAGGACGAGGCTGCACCGGGTTGCAACAACGTGCTGCAGGTCAGCAGTGGCACCCGTTGCATCTGGCAGACCTGGATGAACCGGCAGATCAACGGCGGCGCGGATTCCAAGCGTGTCACTGCCTACGTCAATGGTCATTACCAGCTCAACGACAGCACCGAGGCATTCGCCGAAGTCACTTATACCGATATCGACCTGCACGCCAATGGCGGTACGCCGCGTGCTTACGGCACCACCACCGGCAATCCGCAGAGCTGGTTCTCGCGCAACACCGGCAATACGGTCAACCAGTTCCTGACCCCGTGGCTCGGCCCGAACAACGAATACAACCACGCCAGCCCGGAGCTGAAGGCGATGAATGGCGGTGTGGTCGGTTTGGGTTACCTGCTGCAGGACGTCGGCGGTGGCCACTTCGGTCAGCGCAATACCGACGACAGCTACCGTGTGGTGGCGGGTCTGCGTGGTGCTGCTGGCGACTGGAACTGGGAAACCGCGTTCGCCACCGCCGGTTCGCACTCGGTCACCTACCAGACCACCAACGTCAACCTGAAAGGCTTCGAGAAAGCCTTCGGTCCGTACACCATCGATCCGGGCACTGGTCGCGTCATCATTTCCGATCACCCGGCCTACAAGTTCGGCGAGATCAGTGAAGCCAACGCGGCGCTGATCCGTGAGGCCTTCCCGACCTTCGACATCGAGTCGTGGACCCGCCTGCACACCTTGGACGGCAAGATCGAAGGCCCGCTGTTCAACATGCCGGCTGGCGAAGTGCGCGCGGCATTCGGCTTCAATGCAACCCGCGAAACGTTCTACACGCCGGGCAACCCGGATGCCGCCAACGGCCTGATCACCCAGCAGGGCGGCTCGTGGTTTGACGGCAAGCGCAACACCTACGCACTGTTCTCCGAAGCCGTGGTGCCGCTCACCGAGAAGCTCGAGATGGACCTGGCACTGCGCCTGGACAAGTACCCGGGCTTCAGCGCCAACGCCGCGCCGAAGATCGGCCTGAAGTACCAGGCGCTGCCGCAGCTGATGCTGCGTGGTACCTATTCGGAAGGCTTCCGCGCCCCCAGCCTGGCCGAGGCCGGCAGCGGTGGCGTGTACGCACAGATCGGTGGCTATCGCGATGAAGTCCGTTGCGCGGAAACCAATGCAATCGCCGGGCTGCTGCGGCAGTCCAACCGTGTCGTCGACAAGGACCTGGGCAACAGCCTGTGGAACAGCGATTGCGCCCGCAACGTTGCGCGCATGACCCAGCCCAACCAGGATCTGAAGCCGGAGAAGGCGAAGATCGCCACGCTGGGCGTCGTGCTGGAGCCGACCGATTGGCTGTCGGTGTCGGCTGACTACTGGTTCGTGTACCGCCGCGATGAAATCGTCGCACCGGACTACAGCAAGGAAGAAGACATCGACTCGATGACCCGCTTCCCGATCACCGAGTCCGACAAGTCCAACCTCGCTGCACTGGCCGCCATGTGCAGCGACCCGGCCAGCGGTGTGACCTGTCCAGGCACCTTGCCGGGCTACAGCATCGGCAACGTGGCCAGCGTGATCGGCCAGTACAGCAACCGTGGCCGCACCCTGATTGACGGCTTCGACGTGGATCTGCGCAGCCGCTTCGACCTGGGTGAATGGGGCCGCCTGAACATCGGTGTGGCAGCTACCATCGCCAACCGCAACATGTACAACTCCGACAACGGTGACGGCTGGTACTACGGCAACCTGGTTGGCTACTACAACAACCCGAAGGTGCGCGCCACGTTCAACACCAACTGGACGTACGGCAAGTGGGATACCGGCTTCTACGTCAACTACGTCGGCGGCACCAAGTGGGCCTACGACCGCATCGACGCGCAGGACAACAATGCGCAGACCTGCACCGGCAGCTTCCTCGACCTGGCCCCCGGCCATTGCGGCGGCGCACCGGCGTGGTGGACCGCAAACCTGAGCGTGAACTGGCGCCCGATCGAGAAGCTGAGCGTCGGCGTGACCGTGAAGAACCTGTTCAACCGCCTGCCGTTCTACGATCCGAACGACTGGATGAACTTCTCCGGCTATGCCAACAACTTTGGTCGCATCTACAGCGTGACCGCCACCTACAAGTTCTGATCCACCGCAGCAGCGCTTCCCCCTCATGCATTGCATGAGGGGGAAGACAGTGACACCGTCAGCACGGTCGCGGCACGCCTGCCATGACCGGCACGACCCTGAAAGAGGAAACACAATGAAGCGTAGGGAATTCATCATGGCCAGCGCGGCCCTGGCCGCCACCAGCCTGCTGCCGGAAACGCCGGCCTGGGCACGCGGTCGCAAGGTGCGCCTGGGCGTGATCGGCACCGGCATGCGCGGCCAGGTACTGCTGAAGGAACTGGTACGCCGCGACGACGTCGACGTGGTTGCCCTGTGCGACATCGAGCCGATCATGCTTGGCCGCGCCATGGACATGGTGGCCAAGGCCGGCAAGCCGGCACCGCAGGCCTACGGCGCGGACCGTGACCAGAACGCCTGGAAGCGCCTGCTTGAGCAGCGTGGCCTGGATGGCGTGATCATCGCCACCCCGTGGGAACTGCATGCACCGATGGCGATCGCGGCGATGCAGGCCAAGGTCGCGGTGGGCTGCGAAGTGGTCGCCGGCATCACCCTGCAGGACCATTGGGATGTGCTCAATACCCAGCTCAGCACCGGCACGCCGTACATGCTGCTGGAGAACGTCTGCTATCGCCGTGACGTGATGGCCGCACTGCAGATGGTGCGGCAAGGCCTGTTCGGTGAACTGGTGCACCTGCAGGCTGGCTACCAGCACGACCTGCGTGGGGTGAAGTTCAACGACGGTACGCCCGAGCATCCCTACGACAGTGGCGTGGAGTTCGGTGCCAAGGGCTGGTCGGAAGCACGCTGGCGCACCGAGCATTCGGTGCAGCGCAATGGCGAGTTGTATCCCAGCCACGGCATCGGCCCGTGCGCGATGTATACCGGCATCAACCGCGGCAATCGCTTCACCCATATCAATGCGTTCGCCAGCAAGGCGCGCGGCCTGCATGAGTACACCGTGGCCAAGAGTGGTGGCACTACCCACCCGAGCACCAAGGTCAAGTTCAAGCTTGGCGACATCGTCACCACCACGCTGGCCTGCGAGAACGGTGAGACCATCCTGCTGCAGCACGACACCTCGCTGCCGCGCCCGTATTCGATGGGCTTCCGCGTGCAGGGCACCAAGGGTCTGTGGATGGACGTCAACCACGGCATCCATATCGAGGGCCGCAGCCCGCCGCACCAGTGGGAAGAGTTCAAGACCTACCAGGACCAGTACGAGCACCCGCTGTGGAAGCAGCATGCCGACACCGCCGCCAGCGCCGGCCACGGTGGCATGGACTGGTTCGTGATCCACGCCTTCGTCGAGGCATTGAAGGCCAAGGCACCGATGCCGATCGATATCTACGATGCCGTGACCTGGAGTGCGATCACCCCGTTGTCCGAGCAGTCGATTGCCAACAGCTTCCAGACCCTGGAGTTCCCGGACTTCACCAAGGGCCTGTGGCAGCAGCGCAAGCCGATCTTTGCCTTCGACGGCAGTTATTGATCAACCGCAACTGTAGTGGGGGGCGCCGCCAGGGGGGGTGGGGGGGCCGGGGGGACCCCCCCCCCCCGGGGGGCGGGCGCGACGGAGGGGGCGCGGGGAG